>JAICHT010000005.1 GCA_025924755.1 Chitinophagaceae bacterium
ATACCATGGGTGACAGAAACCTGATTTGCACCTGCGAGCCTGTTAGCGCCTATCAGGAAGCGTAGCTAAAATTATAAATGATAAATTATTAATAAAGCCTCTGTTCTGAGGCTTTATTATTTTACTTGATAAGACATTAGTACTTAGCAATCCACCAAACTTTTTCCTTTATTAAATCAGTAAAGGTTTTATGTAAAGCCGTATCGCTACCTGCCTTAGTTTTACTTTCAGAATCAGGGATAATGAAGTTAATTACCTGGGCGGTTTCATTTTTATTTTCTACTTCGTATGCTATTGAATTTTCAAGGTTCCTTCCTGCAAAAGACTCAATCGGTTTCCCGTCCAATGGGTATTTTACTATAATATCTTTTGCCGCGATTTTATGTATTTGAGAGAGGTTTTCTATTTTGTTCATAACGTAGTGTTTATAGGAAATTACAAAAAATTACACTAAGCAATAACGCCTCCATCTACTGAAACCTTATCAACCTTTAAAATAATTTAACCAAACAGACGTTTCTCTTATTCACGTACTTTGTCATCAATAAACATTGCCGGGTACTAAGCGGCAGGTAAATATGCTATGAAAGTAAACCTATGTGTGCTGGCCCTTTTATTGTTTCAACTTTCGCTAAGGGCTCAAATGGCCTTTACTTCCAATGCGGTAAATACAGCAGATAATTTTAATACCTCACAATATACTACCTATCCTTTGTTTGGGGCAGCGCGAAAATTATACCAGCGAAATCGTGGCGTGATTATCGGCTTGCAAAAAGGCCGGTATACCTCCATTGAATTAGGCGGCGAAGCGCACTGGCGAAAAATCAGCCTCAGAAATCCGCGGATCATAGGCGCTACAGCCAATATGGAATACAATTTCAGCAATCATGTTATTGGCTACAAAGCAGGTATGTGGATGAAGCATGGACGCGTAAACCTTACCTATGGCGCCAACGTAGCTTACTTTACGGATTTTAAAGACAAAAGCAGATTCGGCTTCGGCCCGGCTGTGGGCTTTAGGCTGGCCGGTTTCCATTTAATAAATGGTTACAACTTTCTGGTTGGAAACAAAGAACTGACGCAGGTAAATACCCTATACCTTACCCTGCGCTATTACTTTCCGGTAGATAACCAGTTTGTGTGGGACAAAAAAACCCGTGATAAACAAAAAGCAAAAAGAAAGCGGAAAAGAGAAAGAGAAGAAAGAAGGCAGGAAGATAAAAAAGGTTTTTTCGATTTTTTACATTTGCATAAATCTAAAGACTTATAGTTGGTTAAAGAATTTTATATTGGTGATATAGCAGAAATTATGCATTGAACTGGAACAGTTTTCAGCAATCTCAAGGTTGCTATAATTCTGCAAGTCTACGATACGGATAAGCGTATTTCCACACATTAAAAAGCTGTTGACAAACTTTAATTAGCTTGCTTTAATTATTTTTGTATTATGCTACAAATATCCCAGCGGGGGCAGGAAATGCCGCCATCACCCATTAGAAAGTTAGTGCCCTATGCCGAAGCCGCCAAGAAAAAAGGTCTTGAAGTTTTCCATTTGAATATTGGCCAGCCCGATATAGAAACACCACCGGCAATATTAAATGCGGTGAAAGAGGCAGATATACGGGTGCTGGAATACAGCCATAGTGCCGGCAACGAATCGTATCGCCGAAAGCTGGTTGAATATTACAAACAGGTAGGCATCACCGTTAGTTACGATCAGATCATCATAACAACAGGTGGTTCCGAAGCCATATTATTTGGATTTTTAACCTGCTTAAATCCGGGCGACGAAATTATTATTCCCGAGCCTTTTTATGCAAACTATAATGGGTTTGCGGTAGCGGCCGGGGTAAAAGTGGTGCCGGTTACCTCTCATATCGAAAATGGATTTGCATTGCCGCCTCTTTCTGATGTGGAGCAGGCCATTACTTCAAAAACAAAAGCAATCATTATTTGCAATCCCAACAATCCTACAGGTTATTTGTACAGCCGGCAGGAAATGGAAGCCTTAAAATCTATTTGCCTACAACATGGCCTGTACTTATTTTCGGATGAGGCTTACCGTGAGTTTTGCTACGATGGCGAATACATCAGCGCTATGCATTTACAAGGCATGGATGAGCATGTAATACTAATGGACACCATCAGCAAACGCTATAGTGCCTGCGGAGCACGGATAGGCGCTTTTGTAACTAAAAATAAAGAAGTGTACGCTGCCGCCATGAAGTTTGCACAAGCCCGCTTAAGCCCGCCGGGCCTGGCGCAGATTATGGGAGAAGCGGCAGTAGATTTACCCACCTCCTATTTCAACAAAACCAAAGCTGAATATCTAAGAAGAAGAGACCTATTAGTATCAAGGTTAAATGCGATGCCGGGAGTATTTTGTCCTATTCCGGGAGGCGCTTTTTATGCTATGGCGCAATTACCCATTGACGATTCAGATATTTTTTGCCAATGGCTGCTTGAATCGTTTTCTTATAACAACAAAACAATTATGCTGGCGCCGGCAACTGGTTTCTATATATCGCCCGGCTTAGGTAAAAACGAAGTACGATTGGCCTACGTACTGAATCTCAAAGATATCAGCGAAGCCATGGATTGCCTGGAAGCTGCCTTGCTCCAATATCCCGGGCGTACGGTTCGTGCCAATACCGATACTATCCAAACTTTAGCATAGGTGACACTGGGTAAATTCGTACTCATTTAAGAAGTTTTGCGTCATGTAAAAATTTGCATACGCCAACCAATAGCATTTTGCTAGCCATTGATAATCAATTTTTTAATAGAGGATAATTGCTACAACAACCGCAGCAAAAATGCTGAGCAAGGTTTTAGTGATACTTATGGAAAATTAATAAATTATGGCACAACAAGATCAATATGGAAGTTGGCATGCCGACAACGAAATACAACCTAACGAACAAGGTACCAATGTAATTAATGTAAGCCAAAATGAGAGAATAATGAGTGCAGCTTTGGGCGCTTTTCTTCTTTCTTCCGGCTTCAATAATATTTTCAGGCATCCTATAAAAGCGATTGTAAGATCTGCTTTAGGTGGTTTCCTATTATATCGCGGCGCTACCGGTAATTGTGTGGTATACAGTAGTATGGGCAAAACAAAAGGCGTTGTTCATTCAGATGCGATCAATATCAGAACCAGTTTAATTGTAAATAAGCCTAAAGATGAAGTATACGCTTTCTGGCGTAAGCTTGAAAATCTTCCCTTATTTATGAAGCATATTTCAAACGTTACTGAAATTGATTCAAAACATTCGCATTGGGAAGCTACTATACCAGGTAATATCGGCAAAATAAAATGGAATGCTGAAATTGTAAAAGAAGAGCAGGGATCTATGATTGGGTGGCAATCCATTCCTAATGCTACCATCAATAATGCCGGCAAGGTAACGTTTCATGACGCATTGGGCGGAAAGGGAACGGAGTTGGAAGTAGTTATCAGCTATCACCCACCGGCCGGAGAGCTAGGTGTAGGTGTGGCCAAGATATTCAACCCCATGTTTGAAAAGATCGTGAAGGAAGATATCATGAATTTTAAAGATTATATTGAAAACAGGTATAATAGTAAAGGCACTACCTCACCAACCCCAGAGGCAAACACCTTACGAAATAATGCAGATAACCAATTTTCCGCTTAGTTGGTTTGAAATCAGCTTTTAAAGCACCACAGGTAATGGTAATTTAATTACTGTTACCTGTTTTTTTATGCCACAGATTTAAAAAATATTTTAGGATGAGGTGCTGATATGCTATTTTTGCAACCCGTTAAAAATGCGTTGGCGAGGTAGCTCAGCTGGTTAGAGCATCGGATTCATAACCCGAAGGTCGGCAGTTCAAGTCTGCTCCTCGCTACAAAGCTGAAAGTCTTTATCAATAAGCTTTCAGCTTTTTCTTTTCAGCTTATAAAATTTTATACTACTAATCGGCTATCTTTTGTATGAAGCCGAAAGAACTTTCGAATAACTTAAATTGTAAAAGCACTCCATTTAATATGCTGAAATTAAACTTGCTAAAAGATTAATGTTACCCTCCCCAATAACCAACACTTCTGTTCATTTACTCTTATACCTAAAGCATCACGTTTAACATAACTAAATTACTGGCCATGCAATTCTATTGCAGACAGACGTATATAGTTAGTATTTTTATATACTTCACATTAAACGATTGATTATGAATGCCAAGAAGATAGCGGCCGTTAAAGCGGTAGAATTTGTTGAAAACGGGATGATTGTGGGATTAGGCACCGGATCCACGGCGAACTATGCTATTGAAGAACTGGCACAAAGAGTAAAAGATGGGTTAGCGATAAAAGCAGTAGCCAGTTCTATCAATTCCGAAGCGCTGGCACGTGGGCTAGGTATAGAAATCATCGCTTTTTCAGAAATTGATTTTATTGATATTGATATAGACGGTGCTGATGAAGTAGATAATAATTTGAATCTTATTAAAGGTGGTGGCGGCTCTTTGCTTCGCGAAAAAATTCTTGCATACCATAGTAAAAAATTTATAGTAATTGTTGACGAGACCAAGATGGTAACAACCCTTGGTAGTAGTTTTCCACTGCCGGTAGAAATTATACCTTTTGCAGCCCCACTTACTATTAAAAAACTTGAATCCCTCCATTGCAAACCACAATTAAGAAAGAAAAACGATCAGAACTATATCACTGATAATGGCAATTTTATAGTGGATTGTGCATTTGAACAAATTGCGGACCCGCTTCAACTTGCTACTGCAATAAATTTAATTCCAGGCGTAGTGGAAAATGGATTATTTATGCATAACATGGTGAGTACCGTTATTATTGGCTACAATGATGGAAATATACAAACCCGTTCCAATACTATTGAATGATTTTCACTTCGACCAGCTGTCAATGTATCTCTGGTATCGCATTCCTGTAATAAAAGCAATACCTGTTATTTTAAGACGCTTCAACACTTGCAGCAGTAGCAGCATGCTTTGCTGCATACTTTTTTAGAAAATCTTTTTTGGAATCGTGGTAAGATGAAACCGCACCCAATTTGTATAAACAAAAAATATAAACCCAGGCGAGGTCTAACTGATATGGAAGAAAACCGGCGCGGGCACTTCCTGGAAAAAGGTGGTGGTTATTATGCCATTCACCCGAAAACCAGCCAGGTCTTGTCTGGTTTATAGAAAGATTACTACGGTCAAAATCAATTCCGTCAATATGTTTTTTGTCTCCTTTTCCATGACCAGTATAGTTAAACGCCCGTACCAATATCAACCAAAACATGGCTGCGCTGAACATAGCACAAACAAGCCCAAAGCCGCCCATAAAGTAAAAAGCAGTAAACCAAAAAGACCAATTTAATATCAAAAGGCCAATCGTATAAAAAGGGGTAGCAATAGAGCCCCATCTTTTATATTGCTCGTAAGTGTTAATTTGAACTCCGGTATGTTTTAAGAAATGAGATGCTTTTTTATAATCAGCCTCGCTTAGCTCTTTCGAAATGGCCTGGTGATTTACATCAGCCAACATACAATACATAAGACCGGCTTGTGCATTATATGGGTCGCCCGGCTTATCGGATTTTACATGATGCACATGATGCGATACAATATATATTTCTTCCGGCACTGTTTTAATTACCAGGTTCTGAGTTATGATGCGCCATATAGGGTGACTAAAAGAGTAGGCTTTATGCGTACCGAAACGATGATACCATATGGTGCCATGCGTACTCATAATTACCATGCTGTATAAAATAAAACACCCGAGTAGTTTTAAAGAAAAGTATTTGATAATAAATAAAAAAAAGAACGGCAACATACAAACTGCCACCAGCCAACTAATGAGCGATATCCAGTTTTTTTTTGACTTAAAAATATTGATGCGGGTAAATGCTTCAGCGTAAAGTTGTTTCACAGTAGGAACGACCAATTCTCCTTTTTCATCTTGCCAACCATAGGATGGGACTTGAAGTACATCATCAATAAATGCCATAGAATATTTGAATTATTTTCTGTTTAGGGATATAAATAAATTTATAACCACTAATTCAAAGCTAACTTATTTAATTTAAGGCATGTAAAAATTAAAGTTGCACAAATATAAAATACATACGCTCTGCTGTCATTTCAATAAAACATTTGCTGCCTGCAACACCTGCGATCCTTTAACATTATTCCGGATCAGGCTCACCGGCGTTTTGATGATGAATTGGTTATTGGTAAGTTGTATGATGTTGCTTCTATCAGGGATAGGTGTGCCGATGCCTACTAAAAATTCCGTCTTCTCCCTTACCATCGAATCTTCTATAATGGTACAACTATCTACCTTTAAATTAGATACTTGTATATTACTGTTCACCCATATCAACCGCACATTTTGTTGCAAAATATTATTGCTAACTACAATGTCGTCTGCCTTATTGGTTTGCCTGCTTTTTTGTGGACCTCCTAATTCCATAAAGCCCTCGTTGTTATAGCAAACACAATTGGATATAAGATTATCAGAGCAATCTGAGCCAAAAATTTCGATAGCCCCTCCATCCCAAAAACCTGTAGTGGAATTACCGAAATCATAACAAGGTGCATAGCAATCCTTAATAACGCAATTTGTTACCGTATTACGCCTTCCGCTAATAACCACTCCGTTTGCACCATAGTCGTCATCAGGGTTTACACTTTGAGGTGTGCTAAGTATCATCCTTGTGTTTTCAATAACGCAATTGGCCACCACACAATCATCCCCTACTATATCCACACCAGTACCCATTCTTCTTATGATGCAATTTGTTACTTTGTTGTGATTATTTTTAATAGCTATAGCATAGGCTACATTACACATAGGTGCATGATCTGTTTCACTCATAGTCGAATCTTCAAACGTCAATCCATCAATTGATATGTACTGGCCGGAAATAGTAATAATGTTACGGTCATCCTTTTTAATATGGTCGTTTAAATCATATTCAAAGACGGGGTTTTTACCAATACCATATGCAGTGAGGGTAATAAATTCTGATGCCGTTCCGCTTGCTCCTATCACTAACCTCCCCGTAGGGTTTGTACCACGGTTGAACAATATTTTATCGCCCGGCTTTAAATAACTGATAATGTCTTGTACCTGGGATAAGTTTTTGAATGGATTGGAAATAGAGCCGGTGCATTTATCTCCGGTATAAGAAACATCCACATAATACTCTTTTGCATGGGCCGCAATGGAAATTAATATAGCAATAATACCCAGTAACTGTTTCATTGTAAAAATCGATATTGCTTATGAAAATAATTCTTTATGACGGGTATAAACATACTTAGTAAAAAGCATACTTGATAATAGTACGTAGTTAACGAAATGTAATTAACAGCACTCTCTTTTATAGAACGGAAAATCATTATGAAAAGTGCCGGCACTGAAAGATGAATTGAAGCCATCTTTTAACGAGTATGCCCCGACTTTATCGGGGCATACTCGTGTTATTATATTATCAAATCAAATTCTTATTTCCAAACTGCCCAATTGCTGGCAGCAGCCCAGTTGGAGGGACCCACGGCACCTCTATAATCAACCTTTGTAAAAAAGGAAGATGAAAACAACGTTCCGTCAAAATTAGCACCTTTGGCAGCCGGAGAGCCATCAAGTGGCGTTAAATCAGGATTGCCGTCTGAATACATAGCTTTCAACATTAAATCTGATGATTGCTGAATCAATGTATTTTGATTATCGGAGTTGATAGCAAAATCTCTCAATACCGGATCTCCAAATATACCTAATGCATCTCTATCCCAGCTAAACGTGCGGGATAAAGTGTCGCTATGAACAAGATTGTATTTGAACTCCGAACCCGGATCATCTGCACCTGCTGTAGGTCCGTATAATAATACCGGGCGTGTTTTATTACAAACCATCAATCCGCCTTCCGGATATTCGGCAACAATGGAGTTGCGTATGGCCAGACGGGTGCCTTTACGGCTATATACTCCTTGATTTAGATTGGCGTTCTTTTCAGTGCCCTGAGGCCCAATGATGGTCATATTAGAAACCACAGGGTGTGTAAGCGGCATATTAATGGTAGGTACTGCATCATTATAGCTTTCAAATCCATTGGCACGAAGTGCATGGTAAGAAGTTAAACTGGAGCGGTAACCTATTATATATTGCAACTGGCCGGTATAGCCCAGGTCAAAATCGAAGTCATCATCGCCACTGTTATACGATATTAAATGCGTAGCGTTTACGGTTCCTCCTACAAACTGAAATGCATCATCAAGTGAGTGGGATACCATCACATTATCTACCATAGTGCCGGAACCTACACTCTCCAGGCATAACCCACTTGCCTTATCTACCGCCCACTCTTCTTCTGCCTTTGGATTAATTCCGCCACAATATTCAATACGTAAATATTTAAGAGAGCCGGAGTTGTCGTCACTTACATTTCCCCCATATTTAGTATCGTCTGAGACGGCCAACCCTACTGTATTGCCGGTACCTGTGTTGGTAGCTGCTTTACCTTCTATGATGATAGCGCCCCAGTCGCCGGGAGCTTTTGCATCAGCAGCCGATGTAAATACAACTGGTTTATCTACCGTTCCATCTACAATCAATTTAGATCCCTGGGTAATTACTAAAACGCTTTTAGCATCTTCTGCATCATATTTAATTGCCGAAACCGTAACGCCAGCCGGTATGGTAAGGGTAGCATTGTTTTTTACATACACTTGTCCTTTAAGGATATAGGCCGTACTTGGGTCTAATGTTTTACTTGTAGTAATAGACCCCTGAAGCGTATCCGTCGTGGGGGGAGTGGTAGTAGTTACTACCATTCCTTTGTCTTCTTTTTTACAGGCAGAAAAAGAAGCAGCAATAATTAGCGGCAATAAATAGCGCTTTTTCATAAATCAATTACTTTTAGGTAAGTACGATGTAAATAACCTTTGCGGTTTTACATTCCATATTGAATGTAAGATTTTTTTTAATACAAAAATGAAATACCCGCATCAAGCTATATAATTATTTTTATGAGCCTTTAATAAAAACTAAATACGCTCAAAGTATTGCCTGATAAGCATATCAAAAGATTAAACGATAGCAACAAACTCTTCCATATCTAACTTTCTTTTGTCCATAACCTACCAATGAATACACATAAAAAATCCCTTCTGAATAAGAAGGGATTTAATGAAAAAGTAACAGTATTAATGTTTTTTATTCTCTTTATACCGCTTATCAGCAGTTCCATCTTTTTTGGTATGCACTACTGTAGTACTGGTGGTAGTATTTTTTGCTTGCTTATTGGCTTTATACCGCATATCTAAACTACCATCTTTCTTTACAGCCATGGTGTTTGAAGTAGCCGGCTTAGTGGTAGTGCTTGACATTTTAGTGTCAGTTTTCTTTGTAGTGGTAGTTTGCGCAAAGCTTGCGGCACTAAAGCTTAACACAAAAAGAACGGCTAGCAATAAATGTTTCATAATAGTAGTGTTTAATATTTACAGAAAGCTACCATAAATCAAGCGCTGTAGCGGTTAACGAAATGTTATTGAAGTGTAGAGCAAAATCGGTTTGCTTACACTTTTTAAGTAAGAATGTGGTTATACAATCGGGTTCTTAATGTATTTAGAGGTAAACCCTTCAGGTAAGCCGCAGTAGAGCTAGCTAGCTTCTTCAATCATAGTGAAAGGGAAGTATATAAAAATTTTAATATTATAAAGAACGGCTGTTTTAGTATTGAGACATAAGGCATTATAACTTAAAAGTTCTGTTTTGTCATACTCGTACTGTCCAATGGGCCATGCGTAAAAATGTTTGGCAAAGAAATTGAATATATAGCTTCAAATAAACCCATTTTATCACACTTTAATAGCATTTATGAAAAAGGTACTTGGAATCGCTAGTATAATTGCAACGTTAGCTAGTTGCGACACCCCTAAGCAAGGCACTACAACCACTTCCACAACAGATTCTACCATGAGCAACAGCACTAACATGAGTACGAATCAGGGAAACATGATCACAACAACTACAACAGATACCACGGGTAGAACGTCTACCGATACCACGGGTACTATGAGAAAGGACTCGTTGATGCATAAATAACCTTAATAGGGCATAATTGATTGAATGTTTTCAATTAATTATGCCCTATTCTTTAGTATTACTTTGCTCTATATAGGAGCTTTTTTTGTGCCCAGCCAAAAGTACTTTATATAAAATGCTTACCGGCAGCGCACATTACTAAGCTATCTTTATCTTTAGAAACTATCCTTATACAAGGTTAATCTCGAAAAGTCGGAGCCGCTGAAAATACGTGCCAGGTTCATATTTTTCGATTTGCTCCACTCTGTAAAATTTGGACGCGTTACAATCCGCCAGAAGTTTTTTGATTTTAAATCGTCGTAATCGCCGGTTTTTATAAACAACCCATATACAGGGTCTCTTTTCTTAAAATCAATCTTTATATAATTGTTTTCAGGAATTGTTTTTGTTACTAAAAACTTTTCAATTTCTTCTATGTTCATAATACAATGTGATTTTATAAATGATGATTAATATACATTAAGGTAATCTTTAAGCGCCAATAAATATCTCTTTTCTTTCTTTTTTGATTTGCATCATTGGCTTGCTTGCTATATTTCGCGGTGCAGGCGATTGTAGCGGAGTGCTTGTCCTGATAATTTTATATGGATGCTCCTCTACTACCGGAATGCTTTGCCCCAAAAGTTTTTTAATATCGTTCAGGTAAGCTCTTTCCTCACGATCGCAAAAAGAAATAGCAATTCCCGCTGCTCCGGCACGGCCTGTGCGCCCAATACGGTGCACATAAGTTTCTGGCACATTCGGCAGATCGAAATTAATCACATGCGTCAGGTTCTCCACATCAATACCACGGGCGGCAATATCGGTGGCTACCAATACTTTTAATTTACCTCTTTTAAAATCTTCCAAAGCCCGCTGACGTGCATTTTGGGTTTTATTACCATGTATTGCGTCTGCGCGCCAGCTTTGTTTGTTCAGTTCGCGGCTTAACCGGTCAGCGCCGTGTTTTGTTTTAGTAAAAACAAGCGTCCGGCTTACCTTCTGTTCGTTTAGCAAATGAAGCAATAAGGAAAACTTATCTTGCTTATTTAAAAAATATACTGCCTGGTCTATTTGTTCTGCGGTAGAAGAAACAGGCGTTACTTCCACTTTTACCGGCTTGTATAATAGCCTGTTTGCCAGAGATGAAATTTGCTCCGGCATAGTAGCAGAAAACAATAACGTTTGCTTTTGCTGCGGCAAACGGCTGATCACTTTTTTTACATCATTAATAAAACCCATATCCAGCATGCGGTCTGCTTCGTCCAGCACAAACATCTCTAAATGATCAAGGTAAATCTGGCCCTGATTCATTAAATCCAGCAATCGTCCTGGAGTTGCAATTAATATGTCGGTGCCATTTCTTAATGCTAAAGTTTGCTGGTGTTGCGATACGCCACCAAATATCACTTCCTGTCTGATGCCGGTATATTTACCATAGGCGGTAAAACTGTCATGGATCTGTACGGCCAGTTCGCGGGTAGGTGTTAATACCAAAGCGCTTATGTGATGATATCCTGTTTTATTTTGCTTTTTTTGATGAAGCATTTGTAATATAGGAACAGCAAAAGCGGCTGTTTTACCGGTGCCGGTCTGTGCGCAGCCCAATAAGTCGTTACCGTTTAAAATGATGGGGATGGTCTGTTCCTGAATAGGTGTTGGATTGGTATAACCTTCTGACTTGAGCGCTTTTAAAATAGGCTCAATAATGTCTAATTGTTCAAATAACAAAATTCTAAATTATTAAAAGTAAATAATACTAACTGCTTGCATTGCATTATCACAAAGAGAAGCTAGGGTTTGTATATCCTCGTCATTATGACAAGATTAGCTTTACGGAATTAAGGTCATCAAGTCTGCTAAGGAGAGTATATGTTGATGGTAAATGTACAATTTTCCTTCATAAGGTTTTGATAAAAGCAGAAGTTTATTTAAATCGAATACGGATATTACCTGCTAATAATTTTCAATCTACGCTTAAAAACCCTGGCAAATACCTGCAAAATGGCATTTTCTTAAAACCGTTTTTCTTTATATAATATAGCTATGTAAGGATTTTGTGCAGGAGGCTTCTAATGGTTTTGCACTATTTAAAAAAATAAAAAATCGAAAATTATTCCTGCATTTGGTATTTGCAATAGCTTACAGCATCTAAATATCCGTTAATGAAAAATTCCGTTTTGTTAATAGAATCCACACACACCTTCCACCCGGTTTTATTTGTTTTTATATTCATCATGATCTTTTTTACCTTATTAATGGTGCGTTCCGTATTAAGAACTAATCACTTCAATAAGATAAATGATATCCATGGAGAACCCGCCACTGCACCCTACCGGTTTATACTGCCTAAAGAATTGGTATTAGATACTAAAAACCCGTTGATAGCAGAGTTGATAAAGGAAAGTTCCTACCATTTAAATTAAAACATCTGCCATTATTTAATTCCGGCGCCTCTCCAGCATATCAAACCATTTTACCGCTGCACTCCTTTAGCTACGCTTTTTAATATGGTTGCGGCTGCGCAAGCTTTTCTATTGCGTTTATAAATTATATCAGGGATATAAAACCCGGTTTCATCAACATGCGTTAACTTCAGCGGCTCATCAATTTTGCTTCCTTTATGTATTTTTTTGAAAGATCAAAGACTCTAGCCGTATTGGCTATTACTGCATTATTTTTAAGTATGAACCTGGCCAGTATGGCACAGCAGAAAAAAACAACTACCGGCGCAAACCCATTAAAAATTAGCTGGCAGCCTACGCAGAATAACTATGAAGGCAAGCAACAAGCGCTGGCAATATTAACCATTGTCAATACTTCCGGTACCACATTACCTGCAAATGGATGGACACTGTACTTTAATGGCGGTGGAACTTTTGCGCAGCCAAATAATAATGGTTTAACAGTCTCCTATGTAAATGGTGATTTGTACCAGATAAAACCAAATGCTGACTTTAAAGGCTTACCAGCAGGTGCATCTGTTAAGTTTAATTTGGTTACACAAGGAAGTTTAGGTAGCGTTGGCGATGCACCAAGAGGTTTTTATTTAGTTTGGGATGCCCATCCAAAACAGGGTATTGCTATTACAGATTATAAAATATCGCCTGATACTGCTTTCTTACAAAGTTTATCCACACATACGCAGACAGATTGGGCCACTCCTCAGTTTGTGTATAATAAAAACAGCAATATACAGGACGTACCGGCAGACCAGCTTCCAAGGATTTTTCCTACACCTGTTTCTTTTCAAAATACTTCCGGTGCCTTTGTATTAACGACGCAAACTCCAATATCAGCGGATGCTTCTTTTAATAAAGAAGCTAATTTTCTATCCGGTGAATTAGCGAATGTATTGACCAAAAAATTGCAGGTAATCATGCAGACGGTTCATACGCCTGCAATCGTGCTTCAAAAAAACAATTTGTCCGAAGGAGCTTATTCATTAACGGTTTCACCTACCCAAATTGTAATAGCTGCATCTACAGGTGAAGGCATTTCTTATGGTATTCAATCTTTAAAAAATCTGCTGCCGCCGCTAAGTTGGAAGAACAGGCAAGCCTCCATTACTATACCTGGAATTGAAGTAAAAGACGCGCCACGGTTTGGTTACCGGAGCTTTATGCTGGATGTAGCCCGCAACTTTCAACCAAAGAGTGAGATACTGAAAATATTGGATTTAATGAGTTTATATAAGCTCAATGTTTTTCATTTGCATTTTTCAGATGATGAAGGCTGGAGAGTACAAATCCCATCTTTGCCCGAACTTACTGCTGTTGGCGGCCATCGGGGCCACACACTGGATAATAAAGATTTTTTGCAACCCTCCTACGGATCAGGGCCAGATACTACTACCTTACCGGGCAGCGGCTTTTATACTAAACAGGATTTTATTGATATATTAAAATATGCGGCAGACCGCTATATACAAGTGATACCAGAAATAGAATCGCCTGGGCATGCCCGTGCTGCCGTGAAAGCGATGGAGGCCCGTTATGATCGGTTAATGAAAGAAGGCAAACCTACTGAAGCCAAAAAATATTTGCTGACTGAACCAGATGATTCTTCTACCTATATGTCGGTACAAGGCTGGACTGATAATGTAATAGATGTAGCGCTTCCTTCCGTGTACACGTTTATGGAAAAAGTGGCCGATGAACTGATAGCCATGTATAAAGAAGCCGGTGCGCCTTTGACTACCATTCATTTTGGTGGCGATGAGGTACCTGCAGGCGTATGGGCAAAAGCCCCCGCCTATATACAATTGAAAAATGCGGATGCTACTATAAAAAGTACGGAAGATCTTTGGTATTACTATTATGGAAAGCTGGATACGATGCTGAAAAAGCGGGGTTTATTTATTTCCGGTTTTGAGGAAATGGGAATGCGAAGCACCCGGCTGGATGGAAAAAAATATTATATACCGAACCCCGACTTTGCAGACAACCATTTTCAATTGCATGTATGGAACAATACCATAGGCTCCGGCTCTGAAGACCTCGCCTATCGCCTTGCAAACGCCGGTTATAAAGTAGTATTGGCTTGCGTATCTAACCAATATTTAGACCTGGCTTATAATGCTTCTTTTGATGAGCCGGGGCAAAACTGGGGCGGATATGTAGATGTAGATAAACCATTTTATTTTATTCCGTTTGATTATTTGAAAAATGTAAAAGAAGATGCATCCGGAAACCCTGTTGATCATTTTGACGCAACAGGGAAAGCACGATTAACTGATTATGGAAAATCGAATATCGTGGGCATACAAGGGTTGCTTTGGTCGGAAAACAATATCAGCACTGACCGGGTAGAATATATGATGCTGCCTAAATTACTTGGAGTAGCTGAAAGAGCCTGGGCGCCAAACCCAGCATGGGCTACAGAAAAAGATACGGCTAAAGCTAACGAACTTTATAACCAGGCCTGGTCTGAATTTGTAAATACATTGGGCAAACGTGAACTACCAAGGCTAAGCTACTATCACAATGGCTTTAATTATCGAATACCTACGCCGGGAATAAAAATTGAAAATGGCAGTGTTTTAGTTAATGTGCAATTTCCGGGCTTAAGTATCCGATATACTACTAATGGAAAAGAACCGAATACCAGCAGTGCTTTATACACCCAACCTATCCATACAAAAGGACGCATAAGGGTTGCGGCATTTAATGCCGGCGGCAAGCATGGGCGGATGGCGGAAATTATCAATCCATAAATAAAAAAGGTGGATATTTACTTATCCACCTTTTTTATTTCTATACCTGCTATACCAGTTTATACTTTGATGTAAATATTACGTTTGTTGAGCCACCAGCCTACGCTCCAGCATATCAACATATAAAAGATGGCAAACAGGAAAGAGCCGATAGCGCCGGGTGCAATCACCTGGAAAAAAACATTGTTGATCCAATTATACAAATTCATGCGGGGAGCTATGCGTATCATAGATATTACTTCAATTAATATTTCTGATACGATGTAAATAAACAACGGATTCTTACCAAAGATGACAAAGAATTTCGTCCAGTTGAAAGGCGTCCAGTTCTTCATTTCAATAATATAGATCAATGCAGAAATCAATATCAAATCAATGCCGGTAGTTACCAATACAAAAGGACTGGTCCACAGCTTTTTATTGATAGGAAATATCATGTTCCACCATACGGCTATAAAAATAAAAAGGCAACCAACTAACATCAGTTTGGCAATGCTCTCAAAGTTCTTACCCGATTTTTGAATAAACCTTCCGGCATAATAACCAATAATAACATTTACAATGGAGGTCATAGTGCTCAATAATCCTTCGGGATCAAACGGTATGCCTTCTCCATGATACAGATGGCTTTCGCCAAATAATGCCCTATCCAAATAAAGCCCAGCATTGCCTAATATACTAAACGGCTGTGCATGATCGCCAAAGGCCAATAGTATCAGCCAATATCCTACCAGCAATAATATGCTTACAATGTATACCGCCCTTGTAGATAAATAATGAATCATTAACGATGCAAATAAGTAACAGAGTGCAATGCGCTGCAATACGCCCAAGATGCGGGTATCGCTCAATGGAGCACCAATCACATTGCCGTTTGCATCCAGCCTGAAAAAAGGAAACCAATACATCAGGTACCCTATCAGAAATATCAATATAAAACGACGGAATATTTTTTGCAGCACTGCCGAATTTCCCATTTGCCGGTACCGGTCCATTGAAAAACTCATAGCATTGCCCACCGCAAATAAAAACGATGGAAACACCAGGTCGGTAGGTGTAAACCCATGCCAGCCGGCATGCTCTAATGGCGAGAAAGCAGTAGCCCCGCTACCCGGTGTGTTTACAATAATCATAAAGCAAATCGTCATACCCCGAAATACATCCAAAGACAAAAAACGTTGCGTAAGTTTAGCCATCACAAGTAAGTATTTAAATTAAAAGGAACTTTTTATTAAGCATGAAATCGCAGCCAATATCACGTAAGTACTTTATGGATTTACAATCTGCGAATTAAGGATTGCATTGCCGGATGGTGCAAATACTACAATGCCTTTGCGTTGTTGCAGCGCACCTGTCGAATCTTTATAAGAAAAATTTAAAGTATACTGAAGGGGATGTTTGATATTACTGTCCGGCCAATCTTTCAACGTGTCTTCCTGAAAGCTTGAAATTGTAAAGGATCGGGTACGCGGAATCTTTTCACGAATAACATCTTTGGCAAGTATTTGTCTTTTGTCGCTTTCAAAATTCTGACTTTCGCAGGCACAGAGTGATAGTACAAAAAAAGCAAGAAAAACGGATCGCATACATTTCTGAATTTTATGGATAGGTAGCAGTATTGCTAATAAAATGGCTGTTTCATTTCTGCTTCTAATATACTCAATTATTAATCTTAATGAAATAAATGCAGCAACTACAGCCTCTTTTATTTATCCATAATAACTGGATGCAGCACCGCAGCTTCAACAGCTTTATTGCAAAAAGCAGCGTTGATATACGGTACAGGATATGCTCTTAAACTATACTATCTATATAGCTCAATAAATAAATACTATCAGAAGGAATTACTTGGCGCTTACAAGTTCCACATCTGCTTTTGATTCGTCGGTTAATGGCACTTTGCCCCTGTTGTTCCGAACAACCCTTGAAAACAGCGACAACTCCTTATCAAACAAAAAGCGGAAAAACAATTTTGTCCAGGAAGTGTGGTAAGAAAGCGAATTGTAAAAAGTAGGTGCGGTATGGCGTATTTGCGGCAGTTTGTTCCACGGTACAGATGGAAAATCGTGGTGCTCATTATGATAGCCCACATTAAAAGCTACTGTATTTAAAACGCCATAATAGCTATACGTTTCCTGCTCGCCATGGGTAAGGTAATGTTCCTGAATCCACCGGCCGCCCAATGGATGCAAGCCTACAGAAAAAAAGAAGCTAAGCGTTAAATACGATATGGCTTTGGTACCTAAGAAATACCAAATCGCTGATGCAAATGCTATTTGTACAGCCCAGTTCAATGCCGTCCAGCCATCAAATGGTTTTATTTCTTTGAGCCGTGATATGCGGAATACCTGGAAGATGGGAAAAAACAAAAGCCATATTACTTTACCGATAAAATAATTATTAATCAATTTTGCCTCCCACTTATTGGGCAAATCGGCATCCAGCTCGTGTATGCCCTGGAAAGAATGGTGCTTAATATGGTAGCGCTCAAAAGAAACCGCGCTTGGAAAGATCTGGGGAATATTGGCGAAAATGCCGGTAAGCCGGTTAGCAGCCTGGCTTTTAAATATCAGCCGATGGGCACATTCGTGTATCATTACAAACAAAGCATGATCGGCAAAAGCTCCTAAAAAATAAGCAGCGGCAACAATCAGCCACCAGCTTTTATCGGCCATAAACCACGCAAGCCCAATTTGCGCCAGCACCAGAAACAACGCAACAAAAAAAGTTTTAGGATTTTTTCCAATCAACTGCCTTACATGCGGATGCTGCTTTAAAATTTGTTTCGTCCGGATGCGGTGAGGTTCCGAAGTATTGGAGTGAACAAAATCATTTCTCTTCATGCCGTTTGCTTAAATTTAAAAGTGCTGATAAAAATAAAGCTTTCCAATCGGTATTTATAAAAACGGTATCAATATCCTTCTTTTTTTTATAAATCTTATGATTTGACCACGCCTTAAGCTGGTTGTATGCTACCAGTTTATTTATTGCTTTGTTTACCGTTTTAGCACCACCTTTGTCTCCTTTATTTTTAGCTTATATTATAAAGATATGTGGTGGATATATGCATTACTATCGGCTTTCTTTGCAGCACTCACAGCCATTTTTGCCAAGATGGGTATTAAAGGTGTAAATACTGACCTGGCAACGGCTATACGAACCGTGGTGATATTGATACTGGCGTGGGGCATTGCGTTCTTCAGGGGTGGTACGGCTACCATCCATACTTTAACCAAGCAACACCTACTCTTTTTGATATTGTCGGGCATAGCCACCGGACTTTCATGGGTGTTTTATTTTAAAGCCCTTCAATTGGGCAAAGTATCGCAGGTAGCCCCGGTTGATAAGATGAGTGTCGCCATCGCTATCATTCTTGCGGTAGTTTTTTTAGGAGAACCGCTTACGCTAAAAACCGCTATGGGCGCCTGTTTAATAATAGGCGGAACTTTGGTTTTGATCTTTTAGTATATCAGCTATCGAAATTATTTACACTATTGATTTGCGTTTGCACCAGTAATACTCTTTGCCTGCTGCTTATTTTACTCTGAAGGAATTGCAATCGGTTCGCCTGCTTTCACCGGTTCACCAAAGTTGGGCGTTCCATCTTTATTCCAGGTAAACTTTTGTGCCCTTGGCGAACGATGCCGTCCGCAGCCTTGTCCCGGTTCTGAATTGGCGTGATATAATATCCAGTCTTCCGTTCCATCCGGCGATTTAAAAAAGGAATTGTGGCCCGGAGCATATACGCCATTTTGAGGGTCTTGCTTAAAAACCGGCTTTGTACTTTTTTTCCAGGAAGCCGCATTTAGTAAATTATCTTTCCCGGTAAACGATAGCAATCCCAAGGCATAATAATCGGTCCAGCAGCCACTGGCAGAATAGATAATAAATAATTTTCCGTGGTGCATTAATACCTGCGGGCCTTCATTTACATTTACGTGCGGGGGATTATTGGCATCGTGCAAATCTCCATACTGCTCCCAGCTATAGGTGGGGCTTGAAATCTTAACCCGTTTTCCTTCAATCGTCCACGGGTTTTTCATTTTGGCAATATAGATATCCTGCTCGCCATTTACATCCTTCTGCCAGCCTGCCCATATGATGTACAACCGATTTTTATATTGAAACACATCGGCATCAATTGCCCATTTGTTGGATGCGTCAGAAACTTTGCCTTTAAACGTCCACCTGCCTTGCATCGGGTCTTCGGAAGGATTTTCTAACACATACAGCCGGTGATTGGTGTTGTTGCCATTGTCCGCCGCAAAATACGTGTACCATTTACCATTTATAAAATGAATTTCAGGTGCCCACAATTCTTTAGAATAAAACGTACCTGCTGGCGGTAAAAAGATAGTTTTATGTTCAGCCGTTTTTAAGTCGGCAATATTTTTCGTTTTCCATATCACCAGGCTATCCTGCACTGTTTGGGTGTAATAATAAAATCCATTTTTATAAAAGCTGTACGGATCGGCGCCGGATGGCAATAAAGGATTGGTGAAAGTTTGTGCAGTATCCTGGCATCGCCCAAGGATACTAAATGCGTATAAAAAAAGAAAAAGCAGATACGTGATTTTGTTCATTTTATTTATTTACTAAAATCTTATCACTTTAATTTATTTCCAACTCATTCTTAGCAGGCAATTTGGGAAAAGCAGCATGCGGCTCGGCCTGGTACCAATATACTACGGAACTGATATTGGATTGCTGCTGCAAATAACGGCCTCCGCTGCGCCAGCCCAAATCCTG
The DNA here is from genome assembly GCA_025924755.1 of Chitinophagaceae bacterium. Taxonomy (GTDB): domain Bacteria; phylum Bacteroidota; class Bacteroidia; order Chitinophagales; family Chitinophagaceae; genus Flavisolibacter. The sequence goes on from JAICHT010000005.1 coordinate 20,037, forward strand.
AATGGTTACTTTCAGGTCTTTGTCAAAACGGATCGGGTCCATAATATGCCAGCGATACAGGCCAAAACGTTGTTGGGTTCTATACAATCCATCGGGCTTTATTACCTGCGGCATTCCCGCATATGGCGATACAAAAGGCTCATATTGATGCGTTTTCTGGTTTTCAAAATCATACGAGCCACAGAAATAATCTTCCGTTCCGGTTCCGTTAATAGTAGGAAACTGCGTATCACCATCCATATAAAATTTAATTTCGCCTTCGCCCCACCAGCCATTATTGGTTACGCCCCAGGCCAGGTACGTGCCTACATATTGGCCTTTGCCCTGTATGCCATCTACCAGCGTATATAAAGCGCCTTTGGTAGGATTGCTTTTTCGAAACTGTGCATGAAAATAAGCAGCATCATCGGGCACCTGCGTTAGTGTATAATCTACCTGGTAATATAAAATCATTTTTTCTGAATCCATATTTTCCATAGTAATGCGACACTTTTTACGGAAGGGCATCGTCCAATAACAATTAAATGCACTTCCCGGATTTACATTAACCGGCAGCGAATGCAGCGGCGCATATTCTCCCCAGCCCATACCGAAAAAGTCGCCAACCGGCACTTCAATAGAAGGTTCTTTTTCATCGTCCCAATAAAACCGCAATATAGAAAAACGCCAGTTGCCGGTAGGCGTCATCCAGATATGCTGAATAGCGCCGGGCCCGGTGATTTCTGCAATAGTAAACGTTTGCCCTGCTTCTATAGGCACTGAGGGATTTACCTTCCACCCCTGGCCTAACTCACGGGCAGCACTATGCGCAGTTCCGTTTTCTAATGTAGCCATACCTCCCTTGCCTTTTTCGCCTTTGTAATTTTCCGGAGATATGGAACGGGTTTTGGCATCTGATAGCCGGAAGAGGTTTCCCATATTCATATCCAGGCCATTAAACGAACCGGCTTTTTGTGCAAGGGCCTGTACGCTGATCAGTATAAAAAAGCAGTAGCTAAAAACAGGTTTCATACAATCGTTTTCTGGAAGTTACGTTTTTTGAATCATAGCCAGGCACTGCTATATGGCTATTGTTGCGTCGCTGTCCGTTCATTGCCCGGTAATACTATTTTACAAAGCCAATACTTACTATTCTCCCGAAGGCCTGGTGAGTGCTGTATTAATTTGTACGGGTTCACCAAAGTTGGGCATGCCATCCGCATTCCAGGTAAACTTTTGCATACGCGGATTCCGGGTATCACCACAACCCTGCCCCGCGGTTGAATTTGCATGATAAATAATCCAGTCTTCTGTACCATCTTTTGATTTAAAAAAACCATTATGACCAGGTGCATAAGCGCCGTTCTCCGGTTTTTTTGTAAATACGGGTACGGCTGTTTTTGTCCAGTCTGCTGCGTTCATAGGATCGCCACCTTCTTTCAAACTTAATAATCCTAACGAATAATCGTCCGTCCAGCAACCACTGGCAGAATAGGTAATAAACGCTTTGCCGTTGTGCACCATACCTTCCGGTCCTTCATTTACGGCAGGTGGCGCACCCATTTTTTCCCAGCTATATGCAGGCGCAGATAATAGCACTCTATCACCATCGATCGTCCAGGGGTTTTTCATTTTAGCGATATAGATATCCTGTTCGGTATTCATATCGCCGGGCCAGCCAGACCATAGCAAATAGAGTTGACTATTATATGAAAACACATCGGCATCAATGGCCCACTTATCCGCTGGATCAGCAATCTTTCCTATAAAATTCCAGGTACCCGATAAAGGATCAGGAGAGGCGTTTTCCAATACATAGATGCGGTGATTTTTATTGTCGCCGTCATCTGCTGCAAAGTAGGCATACCACTTTCCCTGCAGGTATTGGATTTCCGGTGCCCAGATGTTTTTTGAATACAGTCCATTAGCAGGTGGCGACCAGATTGTAGTAACCGGGGCCTTGCTTAAATCGGACATCTTAGCGGTTTTAAAAATACTTATCCGATTGCCAAATGTTTGCGTATAATAATAAAAGCTATCTTTTTGTATTACCCAGGGATCAGGGCCGCTGGATAACAGTGGATTGGTAAATGTGGTATGGGTAGCCGGCGGTGGAGTTGTGCTGGTAGTGCTGGTATTGTTACCTGATTTACTACAAGCTATCGGCAAAAAAAACAAAAAAGCAATCACACAACGGCGTATCCACATATACAAATAATTAAGCAACATTAGCTGTTTACTAAATAATTCCATCCATATTAGTTGTAAAAAAGGTTTTACCATAGCAACACCTTCATTTGAATATTACCAGCCGGGGTTTTGAGTTAAGTTAGGATTGACATCCAAATCGAATTGCGGAATAGGCAGCAACTCATTTTTACCCTTAACAAAATTGGCGAATCCCGCATCTCTTGTAGCCAGTTGCGGCCCCAAATCGCCCCAGCGAACCAGGTCTTCCCAACGGTGGCCTTCCCCTACCAGTTCTGTAACCCGCTCATGTTTTAACTGGTTTAAAAAATCGGCCTGGTTTAAACCCGGCATTGCATCCGATAATTTTGCCAGGCCTGCTCTTTGCCGTACCCGATCTACATATTGATATGCCTGCCCTGTCTGGCCTTGTGCATTCAGTGCTTCTGCATATAGTAGTAAGACATCAGCATACCGCAGGTAGCGGTAATTATTACCGGAGTGAAACACTTCGCCATCCATCGTAGCATCATCCAAAAATTTTCTGAAATATACGGTATGATTGGTAGCCACTCCTACCGGGTCGCCGGGAACAGTAGCATAGTTTCGGGACGTCCAGGTAGCGCCATATACCATCGTATAATCCGGGCCACGTTCATCTGTCGAATCATAAATAAAAGAAGCAGCCAGGCGAGGATCTCTTTTGCCATCTGTTGTTTTTTCTTTCAAAAATTCCCATACGGTCCAGCGGCGTGCCTGTCCATCGGTAAAGCCAATAGGCCGCGGTGCAAAGAAAGGAGGAATGGAAGTGCCATAATTCAGCCGGTCTACATCTGTTAGCTGCACATCGTCATCATGACTATCGGTGGGGTTAGCCGCATTTTGAAATTCAAAAACCGATTCTTTATTGTTCTCCGAAGTTTCAATAAAATTGCTCCTGAAATCCGGCACCAGGTCATACAAATCTTTGCCGGCACCTTCTACCAACCACTGCAAGGCCTGCTGCGCTTCGGCGTACTTATGTTCCTGCATATAGCTTTTGCCAAGCATACCATATGCAGCGCCTTTTGTGGCCCTTCCTATATTGGCATTATCATATGCGGTAGGCAGTGCCGCGGCGGCATCCGTAAAATCCTGTTCGGCCTGCGCATATACCTGTGCTTGTGTTGATGAGGAAGGATGATCTGTTGGCAATGAAGTATGCAGCATAATAGGCACATTTCCCCAAAGCGTAGCCAAGTAGTAATAGAAAAAGCCCCGCATAAATTTAGCTTCGCCCAATAACTGCTGCTTTTGCGTATCATCCATTGTGATGTTGGGCACATTATCCAGCACCTGGTTGGCCCGGTTAATACCAATATAACAGTCCTGCCACAGCGTGGTGGTTTCCCATAAATTATAGTCGGTGATATTAAACACATCAAAGTTGTTAATCAACGTAGCATTGGGACTGGTGCTAAACCCTTCATCCGAACGGATAATGGTCATAAAAAATTCGTTGCGGCTAAGCCCCACTCTATGATACGTACTGTATATGGCGTTCACACCTTTTTGGGCATCGTCGGTTGTTTTCCAAAATTGCTGCGTGGTTGGCGTGTTGGGATTTTCTATATTCAGCTCATTTTTTTTACAGCCCACCGCCAGTATACCGGCTACAATAACCGAAGTCAATATCTTTCTCATACTTACTTGATTAAATGAATTAAAAATCGCATTGAAGTCCTACTGAAATAATACGGCTGGCTGGCCAGTTGCCCGCATCAAAACCTCTTGATATGATTCCGGTGCCCTGCACATCCGGATCCAAGCCTTTATATTTGGTAATGGTAAAAAGATTTTGGCCGCTTACATAAAACCGTGCATTGGAAAAATTAATAGTATTCAACACGCTTTTTGAAAACGTATAACTTATTTCCACATTCCGGAGCCGTACATACGATCCACTCTCCAGCCACCGGTCTGTTTGCGCCATATTGTTTATAGATACAGTCGGGTCGCCGGGCTGATCTACGGCCAGGCGTGGGTCGGTAGTGTTGGTATTGTTCGGCGTCCAGGGGTTGATATCTTTTCTGAAATTACTAAGTTCGTATGCATCCAGGTTGTGGCGGATATCATCATAAATTTTATTACCAAAAACACCCACCAATTGCAGATTCAGCCCAAATTGTTTGTAATACAGGTTGAACTGCGCCCCGGTTTGTAAGCTGGGCCATGGTGAGCCGGCAAACTGCCGGTCTCCGTTATTGATTTGGCCATCACCATTAGCATCTACATATTTGATATCACCGGGCTTTGCATTGGGCTGAATGATAGTGCCGGCTTTATTGGTATAGCGGTTAATCTCATCCTGGCTTTGAAAAATCCCGTCAGTTTTAATTACATACCATTCTCCAATTGCATGGCCTACCTGCGCCCGGATAAAATTAGTAGGCTCAATATAATCTACTTTATTACCAGCGGCATCCACACCCCTGTTACCTACCGATACTACGCGATTTTGGATAGTAGTTATATTACCGGACACATCCCACCGAACACTGTTATTACTGCTTCTATACGTAGCGGTTAGCTCGATGCCTTTGTTTCTGATAGAAGCTGCATTTACGGCCGGGTTGCCAATACCACCCAGGTAAGCGGCCAAAGGCAGATTTACCAATACATCTTTTGATAGGGAATTGTAGGCATCGGCTGTTATCGATAAGTGGTTATTTAAAAGTGTGGCGTCAAAGCCTGCATTTTTTTGAATCCGTGTTTCCCAGTGCAAATCAGGATTGGTAATTACTGCCTGGTACGCTCCTATTTGCGGTGTCTGGTTCACACCATATACCGCCCTGGGTGCATAATTAATAATGGCCTTATAATCCCATGAGCCCAGCACATCGCTAAAGCCCAGTTTACCATAGGAGCCGCGAAGCTTTAGATCGTTTAACCATCTTACATTAAAAAAACTTTCACGGCTGATACGCCAGGCTACTGCCGCAGAAGGGAAATAGCCGGTACGGAAATTAGCACCAAACCTGGAATCCTGATCAATGCGGCCGGTAAGCGTAAGCAGGTACCGGTCATTATACGTATAATTGATTCGGCCTAAATAACCATGCGACCTCCAGAATAAAGGCGTACTGCCGCTGGTAGAAGGAGTGCCTGTAGAAGCGTCTATGGTAGTAAAGGTGTTTCCGCCTGATGTAAGCAATAGTGTACGGCTGCCGCTGGTGATATCTCTCCTTTGCTGGGTACGGGAAAAACCTACTACTCCGTTTATAAGGTGCTTGCCAAACGTTTTATTGAAGTTGAGCGTATGCTCTATAAGAAAGTTGGTAAACCGCTGCCGGTTTTCTGCTATACTGGTTAGCGGAGGCTGGTTGGCATATCGCCAGATACCGGTGTCTCTTATTTCTTTATTGTAATCAAAGCTTACTTCTGCACCGGCATTAAACCTGTAGCTTAACCAATTAAAAAGTTTTACATCTGCATACGCATTGCCCACCACTTTAGCGAAATTGTACGTTTGGCGGTCCAGCGCTGCAACAGCTACATAATTGTTGGAATACGAAGGAATATCGGAAGTACCCATACCCCAGCCACCGGGGTTTGAAGGAATAGTATTGTATTGCGAACCTTGTACGCCTATAATTGGCAACATTAACGGCGCTTCGTAAAAAGCATTAATACCACCACCGGGGTTGGTTCCATAGGTATTACTAACTACCATATTTTCACCTACGGTTAACCGTCCCTTCTTAGCTTCTGTATTAATGCGCAGGCTGGCCCGTTCAAAATCATTGCCAATCAAAACTCCGGTGTTCTTATAATAACTTCCGGATATCAGGTAATTGCCGGTTTGCGAGCCGCCGGAAACACTTACATTGTAATCCTGGTCATTACCCGTGCGGTATATTTCATTCTGCCAGTTGGTATTAATTGTGGAGTTGCTGATCTGGGCCGCAATGCCGGCAGGCAAAGTGGTATTGGAATTTTGATATTGGGTTTGTACGGTTTTTAAAAATTGAGACGCGTCCATTACATCCCATTGTTTGGGAATTTGCTGCACGCCATATTTAGCAGACACGCTAATATGCGCTGGTCCTTCCCTGCCTTTTTTTGTAGTGATAATGATTACACCATTACCCGCTCTTGAACCATATATAGCCGCGGCAGATGCATCTTTCAAAATTTGTATAGAAGCAATATCATCATTGTTAATGGTAGTATTGGCATCTGCCAACATGCCGTCAATTACATATAAAGGAGCAGCATTACCAAAGTTGCCCACACCGCGAATTTCTATGGCCGCATTTTGTCCCGGCGCACCGCCGTTACGAACCGTAACACCTGGAACCAGCCCCTGAATGGCTTCTCCAACCGAACCCGATGTCACCCTGTTGGCATTAGCCATTTCCACTACGCCTGTAGATCCTGTTAAATCTTTTCTTCTAACAGTTTGGTAGCCGATCACTACCACTTCATTCATCGTGTTATTTGTAGTTTGCAGCGTTTCGTTAATAGTACTGCCATTAACAGGAATTTCTTTTCCCTGAATACCAACAGAACTCACCACTAATGTGCTTCCTACCGGCGCATCAATAGTAAACTGGCCGTTGGCATCCGTTATTACCGATTTATTAGTTCCTTTAATGGAAACAGTGGCTCCGGAAAGCGGCTCGCCGGATGGAGAACGCAGGGTTCCTTTTACAGCCTGCTGTGCAAGCAGCGTCGTACTGAATAACAAAGCGAAACCAGTGCATACAGCAAATTGGCGCAATCGTTTTTTCATATTCATTGTTGGCAATTTTGTTAGAGGTTTAATTACGCAGCCGGGCTTTAGCTGTTGTAATTGTTCGCATTAGGGAAGGAATAAAACTGTTATTTACTTTAACTTATTACTCTTTAATTAGGCGCAAGGTCTTTGAAATCTTTTGTTGGTATATTTAAAAGAATGATGGTATAACCAGATGTCATTTTCTTAGTATAACAGGTTGTTTATTTGACAGCTCACACAGCACAGTATCGTTATTAGAACCTGCATACTTACTCTCCTATTCAGACAAATGAGAAATTAGTATTGCTGCTTCTTTAGTTAAGCTTATTTTTTAATACAAGAAGTTGAATAAAGCCGCTACACTTTTAGCTTTGAGTGATACCCATAAAAAACCTCGCTACTTGCAGCGAGGTTTATCCCAATAGTACTTTTGTACTCAGACGTGATCTACTCTTTCCAAAGCAGGCGGATGTTCGTGCAGCCGGGACAGTTTATTTTTGCCATAACTTAACCGTGTGATCACCACAAACAAACCCGGTACTATAAATATAGCCAGCAAAGTAGCGGCCAGCATACCGCCTAATACCGTAAAGCCAATAGTAGAGCGGGCTACAGCACCTGCCCCGGTGGCAAAGGCCAAAGGTAATACACCAAGTATAAATGCCATAGAGGTCATAATGATTGGCCGCAGCCGTATCTTAACCGCATCCAGCGTGGCCGGCACCAGTTCCATACCACCATCTACCCGCTCTTTTGCAAATTCTACAATCAATATGGCATTTTTAGCTGCCAGCCCAATCAATGTTATCAACCCAATCTGCGCATATACATTATCGGTAAGCCTTGGTATAAACGTCAGGGTTAGGATGGCGCCGAAAGCACCCAGCGGCACTGCAAATAATACAGAGAAAGGCACCGACCAACTTTCGTACAAAGCCGCTAAAAACAAAAACACAAACACTATAGATAAGGCGAATATGTATATAGTGCTTGAGCCTGCATTTATTTCTTCACGGCTCAGCCCGGAGAACTCGTAATTGTATCCTTCCGGTAATACTTTTGCCGCTACTTGTTGCAGGGCTGCAATTGCCTGCCCGCTGCTGTAACCTTGTGCGGCATTACCATTTATTTCTGCTGTTCTAAACAAGTTATAGTGCGTAATCAGCGGTGCATTTTCAGTAACCTTATACGTAGTGAGGGTACTTAGCGGCATCATTTCTCCGGCCGAGTTGCGTACGTAATATTGCTGGAGGTTGTGAATATCATTCCGATAACTGCTATCGGCTTGAGCCACTACTCTAAAGTTTCTTCCATAAATAGAAAAATCATTTACATACCGGCTTCCCAAAAACGTTTGTATCGTAGTATACACGTCTGCAACAGATACACCAAGTTTTTTACATTTTTCCCGGTCCACTTCTAACTGGTATCCAGGTGTACGGGCTGTAAAAAACGAAAAGGCACGGTTAATTTCCGGCCGCTTATTGGCTTCTGCTACAAATGTTTTTACCACATTTTCAAACGTCCGGATATCATCATTGCTTTCCCGCTGCTCCAGCTCAAATGAGAAGCCACCGGTTTGTCCAAGACCCGGTATAGCAGGCGGCGGAATTACCACCACATTCGCTTCTTTTATAGAGGCAAATTGCTTTTGCAGGTTGGCAATCAATCCTTGTAATTGCAAGGCTTTACTTTTACGTTCATCCCAGGGTTGTAAACTTACAAATACGGTTCCGCTGTTAGATTTGGTAGCAAAGGTTACTACGTTCAATCCACCCAAGGCCGCATAGTGTTTAATACCAGGCGTGCGTTGCAACATGTTCATCATCGTATCTATTACTTCCAGGCTTCTGTTAGTAGAAGAAGCTTCAGGTAATTCAAAAGTGATGTAAAGCCGTCCTTCATCTTCTGTTGGGATAAAGCCGGTAGGCTTGCTTTTAAACAATAAAAACGTTCCTACAAACAGGCACAATAAAAATATCAACACATACTTAGATGCCTTGATGGATTTTCGAACCCCATTTGTATACCGCGAAGAAGTGCGTTCAAACCACTTGTTGAACTTATAAAAAAACAAATTGATGCCGGTAGAATCCGGGGCAATATGCATGGGTTTTAACAGCAGCATGCACAAAGCTGGCGTTAATGAAAGCGCTACAAAGGCAGATATTAATACAGAAATGGCAATGGTAATAGCAAACTGCTGGTATAAGCGCCCTACAATACCCGGAATAAAACCTACCGGCACAAACACAGCTGCCAATATTAAAGCAATTGCTACTACCGGGCCGGAGATATCCTTCATGGCGCGGGCCGTTGCCTCCCTTGCAGAAAGCTTTTGATAATCCATATAATGCTGCACTGCTTCTACCACTACAATGGCATCATCTACCACAATACCAATGGCCAGTACAAAACCAAATAAGGTTAAGGTATTGACCGTAAATCCTAACGGAATAAAAAAGGCAAACGTACCAATAATGGAAACCGGAATAGCCAATACCGGGATTAATGTAGCCCGCCAGCTTTGTAAAAAAAGAAACACTACCAACACCACCAGTGCCAAGGCTTCCAGCAATGTATGCACTACTTCGCTGATAGATAC
>JAICHT010000006.1 GCA_025924755.1 Chitinophagaceae bacterium
GTAAATGATAAAAGGCTAATCAATGCAGTAGGAGCTGCGCTGGCTATGGCTTTGGGCTTTTGTACCAAAGGACATATTGCCGTATTTACGCCGGCAATTGCCGCTTTTTTTTATATACTGTATAAAAAAGATTGGAAGGCTTTTTACCATCCGCAGCTGCTGGTAATTATTGGTATGTTCTTTTTGTTTATTGCACCGGTAGTATATTGTTATTATTTACAGTACGATTTACATCCGGAAAAAATAATTCGTGGAAGAACCGGTATATCAGGTGTTAAATTTATTTTATGGGGCCAGAATATCGAACGGTTCCAGGGCGATAGTTTTGGCGCCGATTCCAAGAACGATTATTTCTTTTTTATTCATTCGTTTTTATGGGCATTTGCTCCATGGAGCATCTTGGGATATTGGACGTTTATCAACCGATTGCCGTCATTTTTCACCCGCCGGTACGAGTGGGCTACTATAGGAACTTTTTCAACAATACTGGTATTAATATCGCTATCGAGTTTCAAGCTGCCGCATTACTTAAATATTACTTTTCCAATAGCATCTGTATTAGTGGCTTCCTGGATGTTAGAAAAAGCCCGGCTTAAAAAGGGAAAATCTATATGGACCATTCAACTGGTGCTTTGCAGTATTTTAATACTGGCAGCTCTGGCTATTAGTTTCTGGGCTTTTCCTGTTCAATCTGTAGGAACGATACTAGTAGCCATCTTGTTTTTACTTCCGACACTTTATTTTATTACCAACAAAAGGTTTTCTGCTATTCAGCGGGCAGTGGCTACGTCAGCAGCGGTTATGGCTTTTGTTTTCTTTTTGATGAACGCTAATTTTTATCCGCAGTTATTAAAATACCAGGCCGGCGAAGGTTTGGCTAATATAGTAAACAAAGAAATTCCCAAAAGTGACATTTATTTTTGGCCGGAAGTATATAGTTCCTCTTTGAATTATTATACCAAAACCTTCCGGCAACCTTTTTCAGATAGCGTATTAGCTAATAAAAGCAACGCATGGGTAGTAGCAGATAAAAATGCACTGCAACAAATTAAATAGCAATATACCACCGGAAAAGAATACCACCAGGTAGATTATGAAATTACCATGCTGCAATTAAAATTTATCAATCCAGCTACCCGGGCAAGCGCTACAGATACACTGTCGTTAGTAGAAGTGTTGAAGAAAAAATAACTTATATAGTGTGTAAATGTTCCCTGGTTAATTCGTTTACCTGGTTACCAGTATTTAATGTATTGGCCGGCTCAAACAACAGTACCTCTACTTCTTCTGCTGCTGAAGGTTTATGCTCTACACCTTTTGGAATAATAATAAAATCACCTTCATTTAAAACTACCTCTTTATCGCGCAGGCACATGGTAAAGCTTCCTTTCACTACTAAAAAGAACTCGTCTTCATTATCGTGTGTATGCCATATAAAATCGCCTTTGAATTTGGCTAGTTTCACTTGCTGGCCATTTAATACACCTGCAATCCGCGGATTCCAAAAATCGGTAATCTGGCTAAACTTATCGGTAAGATTTACTTTTTCTATCATTTCGTTTATTTTAATAATCCGGCCTTTTCACTTAATTCCAGCATCCTGTCTATCGGTTTTTTAGCTGCTAACCGCAATTCTTCATCCATAAATAATTCAGGTTGCTCGTATTTCATGCACAGATACACCTTCTCTAGCGTATTTCGCTTCATGTGAGGACAATCATTGCAGGCGCAACTATTGTCAGGAGGAGCCGGTATAAACGTTTTGTGAGGGGCATTCTTCATCATCTGGTGCAATATGCCGGTTTCGGTGGCTACTATAAACTCCTGTGCAGGATCTTTTTCGGCATATAACAGCAGTTGGGTAGTAGAGCCTACAAAATCAGCAATTCTTAATAAAGGTTCCTCACACTCCGGATGCGCTATCAGTTTTGCATTAGGATGACGAACTTTTAATTTGGTTATTTTTTGCAGGCTGAATATTTCGTGTACCATACAGGCACCATTCCACAGCAGCATATTGCGGCCGGTAACTTTGTTGATATATGCCCCTAAGTTTTTATCCGGAGCAAAAATCAGTTTTTCATCTTTTGGAAAACTTTCTACGATCATTTTTGCATTGCTGCTGGTAACAATTACATCACTCAACGCCTTGATGCCGGCACTGCAGTTAATATAGGATATCACCTTATGGTCCGGGTGCTGTTCTTTGAACTTCTTAAAAAGCGGCGGCGGGCAAGACTCGCTTAAAGAACAACCAGCTTTTAAATCGGGTATCACTACTTTCTTGGTTGGATTTAAAATTTTAGCGCCCTCGGCCATAAAATGCACACCGGCAAACACAATCATATCGGCCTGCGTTTTGGCCGCCTGTTGCGCAAGCCCCAGGCTATCCCCAATATAATCGGCTATATCCTGTATATCCGGCTCCTGGTAGTAGTGCGCCAGTATCACGGCATTTTTTTCTTTTTTCAACCGTTCTATTTCAGCAAACAAATCCAGCATCGGGTCCACGTCTATATCCAAAAATCCTTTTTCCTCGACTTTTGTTTTTGCTGTTGCTAACATTTCATCCTTCATATAATACTATATACTATTAATTTATATAAATACCCTATTACTATTAAGGATGTGAATTAGTGGAAAACCTGCTTGCTGCTTTTAGTTATTGCAAACCGTGTGTACTTATTCACATACATGAGTGGGTTTTGCACAGCAAAGGTATTGCAGTATCCTTACTTGTATGCGATTTGCACAGTAATGTGAATTAACCGGCATGAACAACTAAAAATAAATGCAGATTTTTTGTATTGTGAACAACAGGCTAATAACTTTTTGTTTTTGAACAGCGCCTGATGGAGCGTTAGTTGGTTCAGAAATTCTGCTCTAATAATTCACCGGAGTTTCCGCTTTTAACCAATGGTTATCCACATTAAAGATTCATAATTCACACAAAAAAGGACAATTTTTTCTGCTGAAGTGCTTATAGAAATTTATAAAGTATTTACCTGCTGGGAAATTAAAATAGAATAAGAATTTCATAAATTTCTTCATTTAGCGTTAAAACCCTTGAAAATGTAGTGTTTCAGGGGTTTTCCACAATTTGTTCATACCACTAATTCTCCTATTTTTGCCACCTCCTTAAAAACCGGATACCACCATATGTCAGTTATTCAACAAATCAGGGACAAATATGCACGTTGGTCTGTTATTGCCATTGCTGTGTCTTTATTAGGCTTTATTATGATGGATGCCTTTGCGGGCCGTTCCCGTATTTTTGGCGGCAGCTCTACCACCATAGGAAGCGTGAATGGTAAAAAAATAGATTACCTGGACTTTGAGCGAAAGGTAAAAACGCAGGAAGATATGGCCAAGCAGCAGGGATATGATGTGGGTGATGCCGGCCGCCAGCAGGTTATTGAAAGCGTATGGAACCAGGAAGTAGACCAAAATGTAATGGGCAACGAGTTTAAAAAGCTGGGACTGACCGTAGGAAAAAAAGAACTGAACGATATACTGTTTGGCACAAACCCGCCACAGGATTTAAAGCAACGGTTTACCGATCAGCAAACCGGCACGTACAACGCACTGGCTGCACAGCAATTTATTAATAATGTAAAAAAGAACGCTACGGCTGATGAAAAAACACAACTGAACGACTATCTCGGCAACCTGGAGTACCAGCGGTTAACAGAAAAGTATACCTCTTTACTTTCCAACAGCGTTAACTTTCCTAAATGGTTTTTGGAAAAACAGAATTCAGACAACAGCCAGTTGGCAAAAGTTTCTTATGTAAGCATTCCTTATACTACTGTTTCTGATAGTGCTGTAAAAGTTACAGACGATGATATTAAAGATTATATCAACAATCATAAAAGCGATTTTGAACAAAAAGAAGAAACCCGCAGCATTAGTTATGTAAGCTTTAACGCTGCTCCTTCCAGCGCAGACAGCGCAGCATCCAAAGCGCAGGTAGCCAGTTTGAAACCACAATTTTTAGCGGCTACAGATGCAGCGGCCTTTATTGCCCAGCAGGGTAGTTCTGTTGATTTTTTTAACGGGTATATTGCTAAATCAAAAATTCAGGTTCCCAATAAAGATTCCATCTTGTCTTTACCGGACAGCGCTGTATACGGGCCTTATTTAGATGCCAGCAACTATGTATTGGCAAAAAAGATTGGAGAGAAAAACCTTCCGGATACCGTAAAATGCCGTCATATATTAATAGGTACCAACGATCCGCAATCCGGTCAGCAAATACTGGCAGATAGTGTGGCACATCAAAGAGCCGATAGTATTGCCGCTGCCATCCAGGGCGGAGCTAATTTCGATTCGCTGGAAACCAAGTTCAGTACTGATTTGGCTGCACATAAAGATAAAGGAGTGATGACGTTCTCTTCTACCGATATCCAGGGTCCTAATTTTGCCAAAGAGTTTGGCCAGTTTATTCTATTTGATGGCAAACCTGGAGATAAAAAAGTAGTGAAAACCAGTTTCGGCTGGCATTATATAGAAATTTTAGATCAGAAGAATATTGAGCCGCACTACAAAATAGCCTACCTGGCTAAGCCTATCGAAGCCAGCAACGAAACCGACAATGCCGCCAGCAACGCTGCTAATTTGTTTGCCGGTGATAGCCGCGATCTGAAATCTTTCGAGGCGAATTATGAAAAGAATTTAAAAACAAAAGGTATTGCAAAACTGGCAGCTGCCGATATTAAGCCGAACGATTATTCTGTACCAGGATTAGGGAATTCCCGTCCGTTTGTAAAAGCCATATTTGAAGCCGACCAGGGTGATGTAATGCAGCCAATGCGTGTGGGAGACAGTTATATAGTAGCTGCTGTAACCGATGTAAGCAAACCGGGAGAAGCCAGTGTAAATAAGGCCCGCAGCGTAGCAGAGCCTATTATACGCAACAGGAAAAAAGCAGAACAGATAAAAGCAAAAGTTGGTAAGATTTCTACGCTGGAAGCAGTTGCTTCTGCTGCAAACCAGCAAGTGCAAACTGCAGATAGCTTACGGTTCAATGGTACCAGGAACCCGGCATTAGGATATGAGCAAAAAGTAATTGGAGCGGCCTTTAATCCTGCCAATCAAGGTAAAGTAGTACCTGAAGCTATTGAAGGCCAGGCCGGTGTATATGTAGTGCGGGTAGATAACATTAGCACCACACCGGTAGAAGCCGCTAATATAGATGAACAGCGAAAAATGCTGGAAGCCCAGGCACGCCAGGCTACTATGTACCGGCCACCAACAGATGCTTTAAAGAAGGCGGCTGATATTAAAGACAACAGGGCAAAGTTTTATTAAAGGAAGATCTTTGACTTATAAATAACTTTTAAAAAGCACTCGAACCGGGTGCTTTTTTCTTGGTATAAAGAAAGCTGAATCGTTAATGTTTCATCAGGTTCATCTTTTAAATCCCACAAATCCCTGTTCTGGCTAATTTTGCACTATGAGTGATGTGATTGTAAATAAAGTAGCAGCCAGCGGCCTTATCACCATTGATCTGGAAGCTTATTTACCGGCTGGTGAGATGGTAGCTTTTGACCTGAAGCGCTATCTTTTTATGGAATTAATATTAAAAGAAAAAGATTTCAGAGAGGCGCTTAAAAATACGGATTGGGAAATTTACAGAGATAAAAATGTAGCCGTAGTATGTAGTGCAGATGCTATTATTCCGGTGTGGGCCTATATGCTGGTGGCCACTTATTTGCAGCCTTATGCCAAAGAAATTTATATAGGTACAATTGACGAAATGCACAAGCACCTTTTTCTTAAAAACATAGCAGCTATTGATATACTGGCATTTGAAGATCAGCGGGTGGTAGTAAAAGGATGCGGTGATGTAGCTATTGGAAACTTTGCATATGGAGAAATTACTAAGCTTTTACTACCGGTAGCTAAAACCATTATGTATGGCGAACCTTGCAGCACCGTTCCGGTTTATAAAAAGAAGTAGCGAAAAATTATAACTGATGAATTATAGGTTATAGACTTAATGACCCATGCTATATGTAATTACTAAAACCACCCTTTCTTTTTAAACATCCGCAGCATCCATAACGGTATCAGCAACATCAGCGCTACCGAAATAAAGAAGCCCCATTTGTTGTGCAGTAATGGAATGCGTACAAAGTTCATCCCGAATATACCACCTATAACAGTGGCAGGTGCCAGCAAGCAGGTAACAATAGCCATTACTTTCATGGCTTCATTCATCTTCAGGTTTACGTTGTTAATATACAGGTCGTGCATATTAATCATAATGTCCCGGTAGTTTTCGCTGAGGTCATAAGCCTGTACAATATGGTCGTATATGTCTTTAAAGTACTTTATAATTTTTTTGTCCAGCAGTTCGCTATCGCTGCGCATGAGGCTGCTTATTAAATCGCGAACGGGTATAATGTTTCTTTTTAAAATAATCAGTTCTTTACGTAGTTGGCTGATATCTCCCAGGGATTGTTTCTCACTGTTCTGGATAATTTCTTCCTCCAGGTTTTCTATCCGCTCTCCCAGCTTTTCCATCACTACAAAATAATTATCCACTATAAGATCGAGCATGGAATAGCACAAATAATCGGCTTTATACTGACGCAGCCTGCTGGCGTTCACTTTTAATTTTTCGCGGATGGGATTAAAAACATCTTTATCATTATCGTCCTGAAAAGTAATAACAAAGCCCTGACCCAGCACAATGCTGATTTGCTCCTGTTCTATGGTTTGAGCAGCATCATCGTAATAAAGCATATTAAGCAGGCAATATAAAATGCCATCTTCTTCATCCATCTTGGGCCGTTGGTTTACGCTTAAAATGTCTTCTATCAACAGCGGGTGTACTTTAAAATGTTCGCAGATGGTTTCCACCTCTTGTTTTCGCAGGCCGTCAATATTAATCCAGGTTATGTGATCGTTCCCAATGAAACTAAACGTTTCCTCTACGCTCTGTAACTCTTTTTCCTCAAAGCAATTGGTGTCATAATCATATATACAGATCTTTCTTTCTTCCGCTTCTTTACGCTGAAAAGGAAGGGTGGGATTTATTTTAAGAATATCTTTTGTTCGTTTGTTTCCAAAGCCGGATATAGGGCCGACATACCGTAAAAACTTGCTGTATTGCATAATATAAAAAGAAAGAGAAAGTTACCACATCAATATTACCTTAATAAAAGGAAGTAATAGCCACACACTTTTTAGCAGTTATAGTTTTTCATATAAAGCCCGCAGCTTTTCCCGGGTCATTACTTTTTCCCAGTCTTTTCCCAAGGCGTTTTCCCATAAAGGTTTCATACCCAGCGATACGTTAATCATTTTATCATACTGGTCGTCCGTCAGGTTTTTACAAATTCCCTGCGGGATGTTCACTCCATTTTTTTGAACCATCTTTTTAAATTCCGCTACGCCTTTAGGATAGTAATCTTCTAAATGATCCATTACAATGCAGTTGCCCAAGCCATGTTTGGTGCCTAGCAAATAGCTTAACCCGTAGCTTACTGCATGCGTAACGCCTACCTGCGAGTAAGCGATACTCATGCCGCCTGCGTAAGAGGCCATCATCAGTTTGTCATCGCATTCGGCATCCCATACGTCTTTTTGTAAAAAAACATATTGGCAAAGCTCCAGCGCTTTTTCGCCATAGCTTTTGCTAAACTCATTTAAATAGGTGCCCTGCAGGCTTTCAATACAATGGATATAACAATCCATGCCGGTATAAAAACGCTGGTCTGCCGGTGCATTGGCTGTAAGTTCCGGATCTAATATTATTTGGTTGAAAGGTGTAAAGTCGGAGTTCATGCCCAGTTTTTTAGTAGGGCCGGTTAGTACGGTGGTACGGCTTACCTCGGCACCTGTGCCGCTCAATGTAGGAATACCGGCTTTGTACACCCCCGGATTCTTCACCAGATCCCAACCCTGATAATCAGCCGAAGAGCCGGGGTTGGTCATCATTAACGAAACCGCTTTTGCAAGGTCCATAGCCGAGCCGCCGCCAATACCAATAATGCCGCTGATGGTTCCAAATTCGTCTTTCAGGCTTTTTGCCAATTGATCCACATAAGAGGTTTTTGGTTCGTATGTAACATCAGCAAAAATTATTTTATCATTATGGCGAAGCGGTATCCTGCTTACAAGTGGTTTATTTTCAAAGAAGTGGTCTATCAAAAAAACCATCGGCTTGCCATCTTTGCGGTGGGGCTGAATAATTTCATCCAGCTGGTTAAAACATCCCCTGCCATATACCACATAATCTACCATTTTAAAATTCCTGAATTTCATAGCTATGTATTTAATTGTAAAAACAACCGCACAAATGTCGGACAAATACCATTGATTAAAATAATTGTGCTACATCTTTAACTATACATCCCGCAGAAGTAAAAAACTTTTGTTTTTGCCAATCGGGGAAATTGCCATTTGTATTTTGTAACTTTCTATTCCAAAACTATGCGGTGAGAATTACTTTATCATTGGTCATATCTTTTCTTTGGTATGCCTGCCTGGTGCCGATAACCACTATGGCGCAAGCTGCACCTGCCGCTTTGTTTGAAAGTGATGCGGTGTTTCAATTTAAATTGTCTGGCGATATCCGGACATTGTTTAACGACAGGGGCGATGCACCTCAATATCACCCATTGCGGCTTACGTATAAAAAAAATGATAGCACTGAAGTGTCCGTGTCTTTAAAGGCTAAAACCAGGGGCAACTTCCGCCGCAGCAGCGAAAACTGTACGTACCCTCCTATTTTGCTCAACTTTCAGAAAACAGAAAGCAAGCAGTCGCTTTTTGAAAATCAGAACAAATTGAAACTGGTTACTACCTGTCGCAATGAAAATTATGTGATACGGGAATACCTGGTATATAAACTATACAACCTGCTAACACCCAAAAGCTTTAAAGCGCGGCTGGCAAGAGTAACGTTTTATGATACGATAAAGAAAAAGGAAACGACCTTTTATGGCATGCTGCTGGAAGA
Organism: Chitinophagaceae bacterium; assembly: GCA_025924755.1. Lineage (GTDB taxonomy): Bacteria > Bacteroidota > Bacteroidia > Chitinophagales > Chitinophagaceae > Flavisolibacter. Next base: position 8,972 of record JAICHT010000006.1, read on the forward strand.
GGATATGCAAATGGCCAAACGAAATGGCCTGAAGGTGATTAATAAAAAAATGATAGCCGGCGAAAGTACCGAAACGGAAACCTTTTTAAAAATGGCCGTGTTTCAATATATGATCGGCAATACCGATTGGTCGGTACCTTACTTGCACAATATCCGGATTGTTGCGTTTGATTCGTTGAGCATTCCATCAGTAGTGCCATATGATTTTGATTATTCCGGAATTGTAAATGCGCCCTACGCTGTGCCGCCGGAGCAACTGGCCCTACGGTCTACTCAGGACAGGCGTTTCAGGGGTTATTGTATAACCGACATGAAAACATTTGATGCAGTGATTGCTACATTTAACCGGCTGAAAAATGATTTTTATAATGTGTATACCTCCTGCCCATTGCTGGACGCTAAGTATGTGTCTGCCACTATTAAATTCCTCGATGATTTTTACAGCACTATTAATAATCCTAAAAGATTAAAAGCTGCCTTTAGTTATCCTTGTAACAAAGATGTTCCGGATGTGGTTATAAAAGGGCTGGGCGAAGAATAAATTATTGTCTTAATAATATATTACAACAAGGCTGCGGCTCTTTCCAAATCTTCCGGAGTATCAATTTCAACACCCATATAGTCGGTTATTACCATACGGATGGGTATTCCGTTTTCCAAATAGCGCAGGCATTCTATTTTTTCTGCTTCTTCCAAAGGCGAAAGCGGCCAGGATGTAAAGTTTAGCAACGCTTGTTTTCGAAAGGCATATATGCCAATATGCTCGTAATACGTAATCGGTATATTTTTATTACGGGGATATGGAATAATGCTGCGGCTGAAGAATAAGGCATTGTTGTTTTTATCTACACACACTTTTACATAGTTAGGGTCAGCAATAAAACTTTCGTCTTCCAGCACCTGCATTAACGATCCCACCTGCACACTTTCATCTTTAAATTGATCGAGTAATTTTTGCAGCGGTTCTTTTTTTACAAAAGGCGTGTCGCCCTGTACGTTTATAATTACGTCTGCATCCAGAGCCGCTGCTATTTCGGCTATGCGGTCGCTGCCGCTTTCGTGTGGCTTTGTGCTTGTAACCACATGGCCGTTGTATTTTTTTATTTCATTAAAAATAATTTCACTATCAGTAACTACTATTACATCATCAAACAAACCGGTGCTTTTTGTGGCAAGATATACGGTAGCTATTACGCTTTTATCGCCCAGCGGCTGCATTAGTTTTCCCGGAAAACGGCTTGCGGCATACCGGGCCGGTATCATGGCTATTTGCTTCATAATGTTGTTGATATGTGTAAATCAAAAATAGCTTCAAATTGATTCATGTGCGGTAGCCGGGCAAAAAGATATAGCAACTTGATATTAAAGACTAAGAAAATTGTTAGTTGCCGTGGGGCAGTTCTTTAAAATCGTATCCGCAGGCAGAGCACTGGTACATTTTTGTAATTTCTACCGATTGTCCATTGAGCAACATACTTATTAAGGCGGACAGTTTACATTTATAAGTTTTGGTAACGCTTACCGACTTTAGCGCATGAGCTTTGCATATAGGGCAGGGAATGCTTTTTAAATATTGCTCTTCAGCTTTGTCAATTAAGTCCCAGGCTCTTTCTACATGTTCGGTATGCACCATCAGCTTTATACCGCCCAGCGCGGGGCTTAATAGTGGATCAATGGTTATAATATGCTCGTCTTTTAAATAGCAGTTGATGTTGGCATGTTGCAGCATATTTAGTACAATATTGGCCTCTATATAATTGTCAAACGATCGCAATTGCACATAGTTCATAAGCAATTATTTACAAAGTCAATAACTCACAGGCAAAACCTACAACCAAAAAAATGCCGGGCTATGGCCGGCATATGATCTTTTCATAAAATTACCAATTACTGGTTGAGCATCAATGGCATTACCAGCATTAATAATTCTTCATCTTCTTCTGGTTCGGTAGGTTTTAATATGCCGGCTTTGGTAGGTGTGGATAGTTCAATACGCACTTCGCTGCCATCCGCTGCGTTTAGCATTTCAATTAAAAAACGGGCATTGAAAGCTATGGTTAAATCTTCGCCATCGTACTGGCACCGCATGCGTTCGTTTCCTTCAAAACTGAAATCTACATCCTGTGCCGCTAATTGTAATTCGCTGCCGCTAATGCTTAATGCTACCTGGTTGGTGCTTTTGTTACTAAACACACTTACACGGCGCAAGGCGCTTTGGAAGCTGCTTTTATCCAATACCAGTTTATATGGATTATCCAGGGGGATGACTACTTTATAATCGGGGAAACGGGCATCAATTAACCGGCAACTCATTTGTGTAGTGCCGTGTTTTACAAAAAGGTGATTGCTATTGTAGCTCATCGTAATTTCATCATCATTGTCGGGCAGGGCCGATTTTAAAAGATTGAGCGGCTTACGCGGCACGATAAACGAATCCTGGTTCGGGCAGCTTACATCGGTTCTTTTATAGCGAACCAACCGGTGCGCATCGGTAGCTACAAATTGGATAAACCCTTTATCCAGTTCCACAAAAACGCCGGTCATGGCCGGACGCAGGTCATCATTGCTTACAGCAAAAAGGGTTTTATTAATAGCGGTTACCAAAGCCGTAGCCTTCATGGTAAACGAAGTAGTATCATCGGCAGCAGGTTCTTTAGGAAAGTTATCCGGGTTCTCACCCATTACTTTGTATTTACCATTGTCCGAAGTAATCTCTACGCCAAAGTTTTTATCAATAGTAAATGTAAGAGGCTGATCGGGCAGGTTCTTTAGCGAATCCATTAAAATTTTGGCAGGTATGCATACTCTGCCCGCTTCTTTAGCTTCAATATCCAATTGAATACGCATCACCGTTTCCAGGTCGGTAGCTACTACGGTAAGCGTATTATTATTGATTTCAAACAAAAAATCTTCCAATATAGGCAGCACCGTGTTGGCATTAATTACCCCGGATATATGCTGAAGCTGTTTAAGCAGTTGAGAGGACGAAGCAATAAATTTCATGTGTATAGTATTTTCAATTGCCACTACAATACAAGCAACTGTATGGTTATTTGTTTATGTAGGTAGTAGCGAAACTACAGATTTTTAAAACACAGCACTTTGTTGTTTTTACACCTATATGTTAGTAAATTAAATTTTCAACCGGTGTGTAAAGCCGGTAACTGTTATTATAGGTAAGAAGCCGGTAGCTGCACAATAACTAACTTAGCCCTGTTATTAATTGGACATCAATTTGCAGTTGAAAATACCTGTAAAAAAGACAATATGCTATGCTGGAAAGGATATTTAAACGACCAAAAAAGCAAAAACCGCCTGTTATTAAAGAGCCTGCTATTATTTTTGGACGCTACTCCGACAACAATAAGCCGGTAGTGAAAGTAAATAAATGGAATGAGGCCGAGTCACTTTTTAAAGCTAAAAAATATACGGCAAGCATTACAGCTTTTTTTGATTATTTAAAAGATGAAGACGAGGAAAATGTATTGCACCGGCCATTAGAGAATGGTGGAATATTTGAGCTGTACCAGGGCTCTAAAATTATCCGTGGCTCTTACGATCTGGAAAGGCTGGAAGCGGAAGTAGTATTGGCTGTGATGCCGCAGGCCAGCACGCCGGTAATGCGCCGCCTGCTGGAAATGAATTTTACACTTTATTACTGCCGGTATGCATTAAATGAAAATAAATTGTGCATGCTGCTGGATAGTGATATTGAAACATCCAGCCCTACAAAACTATATTATGGTTTAAAGGAAATAGCTACCAAAGCAGATAAGCATGATGACCTGCTGGTACAGGACTTTACCAGCCTGCTGCCAATAGATACAGAACATATTAAAGAGCTGCCCGAAAAAGAAAAGGAAATTAAATACCGCTATTTTAAAAAATGGATACAGGATGTTTTGAACCTTATTAACAGCGTGGATGCCGATAAGTTTTCGGGCGGGATTGCCTATATACTGTTAGCGCTTGCTTTTAGAATTGATTACCTGATATTGCCCAATGGAAAATTGCTTTATGAGCTGGAAAAAATAGTTGATATCTATTTTAAAAAAGACGACCGCCTCATTACTGAAAAAAACCAGGAAATGATGGATTGCTTTACACAATTAGCCTCAAAAACAAAAGCCGAATTTTACCCATACCTGTTTCAATCAAGATACACGTTTTCCATTACCAATCCGCAGAACTATAAAACCATTGCCGATGCCATATACAACGCCAACCAAAACGTACGATGGTATAAGGAAAACAAGCATTATAAAATAGCGGCGCAAATAAGCGAATATGGATTTTCGTACTGCCAGTATTCTTACAGCTTACCCAAGCCGGTCACCGAGTTTTTTAAGTTGTTTATGATAGTAAATTATCCGGCTTATTTTAAGGAGCTGGGCTTTGAACAATGGTATTACAATACGGATACAAAAGAATTTAATAAAGAAGCAATCATTGCAAAAGTGGAAAGCATTGAACACCTTTGGAAATTAAAATATGCCGACTTACGCTTCAAAACCGCTAACCTGAAGTTTGATAATATGATGACCTTTAATCAAAGCTTTACCAACGAAATAGAAATGCTGAATTTAGAAACCCGGTAAATAGTAATTGCATGAATACACAGCAAATCATTGAACTATACCGCCCGGCTATTATACAAATTGCTACGCAAACCAGTACTGGCACGGGCTTTTATTTAAAAGAATTTGATTTGGTAGTAACCAATGATCATGTAGTGGGCAAAAATGCAGAAGTAACTATAGCCGGACGCAGTTTTGATAAACGTCTTTCGCGGGTGTGGTATACCGATAGAAAACATGACCTTGCTTTTTTACAACCGCCTGCCGATGTGGTGCTGCCGGAAGTAAAGCTGGGCCAATATGAAGTTATGAAAGACGGAGACGTGGTAGTGGCTATCGGCCATCCGTTCGGGTTAAATTATACCGCTACGCAAGGTGTAATCTCCAAGGTAGATCGTATAAGAGATGGCATAAAATACATACAGATTGATGCGGCTATTAACCCCGGAAACAGCGGCGGCCCGTTAGTAAATAAAAGCGGAGAAATTATTGGCGTCAATTCCTTTATCATACGCGGAGGCGATAACCTGGGTTTTGCATTGCCGGTAAACTATTTGCTGGAAGCGCTTCAATTATACCTGCCGCATAAGGGCCAGTCCTCTACCCGATGCCACACCTGTAATTACCTGGTGCTGCCCACTAATATTGATGCTACTAAATACTGTCCTTTTTGTGGTTCGGAAGTGCGCTTGCCGGAGCTGCCGGAAAAAGAGGCGAAGCCCGTGGGTACTGCTAAAATGGTAGAAGAAATATTAACCGAATTAGGTAAAGATGTGAAGCTGGCGCGGAATGGCAATAACAACTGGAGTGTAAAAGAAGGATCGGCGAAAATTAAAATCAATTACAATTCCAAAAACTTTTTTGTGGCTGGCGATGCCTATTTATGCCAGTTGCCCACAGATACCGAAAAAATAAAATCGCTCTACGAGTATTTGCTGAAAGAAAATTATCATTTAGACGGCCTGGTGTTAAGCTGTTTAAAACAAAATATTGTGCTTTCCTGCATTATGTATGATCTCGATCTTACGGAGCAAACTGGTATTGATATGTTCCGGAAATTTTTTCAAAAAGCCGACTATTACGATCAACTGCTGGAAAAAGAATATGGCTGTGTAGAATTGCTGGAAGAATAAAGGAAGACATTGAAGAAAGCATTGTAAACATCATGCAAAAAAAATACTTAACCAAAGAAGAGGCCCTGCAAAAGCTGCGGCAATATTGCGCTTACCAGGAAAGAAGCCACTATGAAGTGATTCAAAAATTGTGGGACCTGGGAGTACGCAAAGCAGAGCATGGTGATATTATAACGGCACTGATAGAAGAGGATTACTTGAATGAAGAACGCTTTGCAATACAGTTTGCCGGCGGTAAGTTTAGAATGAAAGACTGGGGAAAAAAGAAAATATACTATGCCTTAAAAGAAAAACAGGTAAGTAATTATTGCATTACCAAAGCGCTGAATGCTATTGACGAAGCAGACTATCTGAAAACATTGCATAGCCTGGCTGAAAAAAAATACGAACTACTGAAAGGGGAGCAATATCTGATTCGTAAAAAGAAAACAACCGATTACCTGATGCAAAAAGGATTTGAACCGGAATTGGTTACAAAGGTTTTAAAACAAATTGCAGAAAAGTAATCAGGATTTTATTTTCATTGATAGCGTTTTCCACAACTAACGCTCCGGTAACTTATTTGATTATTAACTTGCGTCCATGTCATCGCTTACGGTTTCTTTGGTTCAAACACAATTACATTGGGAAGATAAAGTTGCCAACCTGCAAATGCTGCAACAAAAAATAGCTTCCATATCCCAACCGACACATGTTATTGTATTGCCCGAAATGTTCAGTACCGGTTTTAGTATGAAGCCGGAAGTATCGGCCGAAAAAATGGACGGTGCTACAGTGCAATGGTTGAAAGAGCAGGCGGCTAAAAAAAGGGTGATCATAACCGGAAGCATTATTATTGAAGAAGGCGCCCATTATTACAACCGGATGATATGGATGTTGCCAACGGGCCAATATGGTTATTATGATAAACGCCATCTTTTTGCCTATGCCGGTGAAGACCAGCATTATACCTCTGGTAATAAGCGCTTAGTGGCGTCGGTAAACGGATGGAAGATCAATTTATTGGTTTGTTATGATCTGCGTTTTCCGGTTTGGGCGCGGCAAAGCTTTAGTGCCGAACAGCCTTTTGAATACGATGTATTAATTTATGTGGCTAACTGGCCGGAGCGGAGAAACACGGCATGGAAAGCGTTGTTGCAGGCAAGGGCTGTGGAAAACCAGTGTTATGTAATAGGCGTAAACCGTGTAGGCAATGACGGCAATAACATCTATCATAGTGGAGATAGTATGGTGGTAGATCCGCTGGGTGAAGTATTATACCACAAAGTACATGATGAAGATATTGCTACCCTCACTTTAGATAAAGAACATTTGAATACTGTTAGAGAAAAGTTTCCTTTCTGGAAAGACAGAGATGCGTTTATGATAATAAATCCGCCGGCTGAACAATAAACAAGTGGAACTGTATTCAATTAACAAAAGCACTTTTACTTTTTACTTTTGAATTTTTAATTAATTCAACCACTTTTTCCATTTTATAATCGGCATTGCGGCGAATGTCTTTTACCGTAGGACCTGCTTCGATATCGGGCATCACACCATGGCCGTTTTTTGGAACATCTTTATTAATCACCAGCCGGAAAAGTGGTAATCGAAACCGCACTTTTGTAGCAGGCAACGTAACATCGGGAATAAGCCAGGCCGAGTTGCCATAGGCGCCGCCGCCCGTTTCTTCTCCTACCACCTGCACATTCTTCTGACCTTTAACTGATTGAATAAATAAAGTGGATGCTGAAAAAGTATTGCCACCCGAAAGCACATATACATTACCGTTAAAATGGTCGTGTACTTTGGGTTTAAAATAATGCTTCTCGTAGTAGGTAAAATGATAGTGACCATCCTGCTTCCGGTGCGTCATAAAAAGAATGAAAGCCCAGTTCAAAAAACGGTTCTGCTGGTAAGCACCATAGCGGCTTTTTTTAGTAACGGTATATAAAGTATCTGCTATTTTAAAAGGCTTATTGGCTATATATTTAGAAAGCAACGTAGAGTTGGTAACGCTGCCGCCACCATTGCCTCTTAAGTCAATCACTAAATTTTGAGCACCGGCATTTCGTAATTTCTTAAAAGATTTCCTGAAAAATTTCCGGAGTTTATAACCCTTAATAAATGTATTTAAATCCATGAAACCGGTATGTAAAGCCGTATCTATTTTAAGACTGCGGATGGCCTGGTTAAATTCCAGCTTTTTTTTGTGGTGCGACTGTCTTTGTGCCCTGCTTTTATTCTTTTTTGTGCTGTCCTTTACCGGCACATATAAATTGGTATACTCCGTATGGCTAATGCCAAGCGTATCTATATAGCTGATTAAATATTTAGTTCGCAAACCAAACACGGTATTATACATCCACGCAAAGGCCATACCATTGCTTAAGCTTTGATATTTGTGCGTGGTGTTATAACCGTCCGATGATAAGTAATTAAAAAAAGTATCGATAATTACCTGCATTGGTTTATGATCAATCGCGGTTACTACAATGCCCTTTACGGCATTGCTGTCTTTTTTGTTTAAAGTAGAAGTAACCACCGCCGTATCTTTCCATACTTTAAAGTTGAGCGGAAAGGATTTGGTACGTACCGACCAGATGTAATGGGTGGCTGCTTTGGAAGGCTCTACAGAAGTATGCCCGCAATGTATTTTGGCGATTACATAGCTTAACACATTTCTAAAACGGGTTTCGGTTAATGAATCATTGAGCATGGATTTACCTTTTTCAAAATAATAATCCATACTGTCTTTAGGCGTGTACCAATATAAACCCGGGTGAGATTCCTCCAATATATTTTGGAAGAGTGTATAATCGCTTTGCAATTGCTGCGGCGAAAATTTTTTAGAAGGATGATAATCTTTAGCTACAGCACAGCCGCTTAAAACAATTACTATTAAAATAATGTGCAGCAGGTTTTTCATAAGGATATCAAAATCATTTAAAGGCGTTCCACCCCTGGGCTGTAATGGGAAATTGGTTGCCACCTTTTGTATGAATGTGGGCGCCCAGCTCCGGCTCTGTTAAATAACCAATCACGCTGATGTCTTCGCTTATAACAATCTTGTCGTAATCTTCCGGACGGATAGTAAATAGCAATTCATAATCTTCGCCACCACTCAGGGCACAGGCCGTAGGGTCCATATTAAACTTAAAAGCGGCATTACGGGTGTCTTCTGTAATAGGTACTTTTTCTTCGTAAAGTACACAGCCGGTATCGCTTTGTTTGCAGATATGCAGTATCTCCGAACTCAGGCCATCACTCACATCAATCATTGCCGTAGGCGTCACATTTTGACTTTGTAAAAACTCAATAATATCCTTGCGGGCTTCGGGTTTTAAAATGCGTTGCACAATATATTGCTCGCCTTCAAGGTCGGGCTGCACGCCGGGGTTTTCCAGAAAAATATTTTTCTCTCTTTCCAGTAAGGTTAATCCCAAAAAGGCAGCGCCCAAATCGCCACTCACACACAGCAGATCACCCACGTTTGCCGTACTTCTTTTTATAAATTTGTCCGGAGTTACCTCGCCAATAGCCGTGCAGGATATGATAAATCCTTTTTGAGAGGTGGTGGTATCGCCCCCAATTAAATCAACCCCATACCGCTGGCAGGCTGCGTAGACGCCTTCATAAAATTCGTCCAGGGCTTCGAGGCTGAAACGGTTGCTGAAAGCAAGGCTCAGCAAGATCTGTGTAGGCGTGGCGTTCATGGCACATATATCACTCAGGTTTACAATTACACTTTTATAACCCAGGTGCCTTAGCGGTGTGTACATCAAATCGAAATGCACACCTTCTACCAGCATATCGGTAGAAATAACAGTTTGCTTTCCAAAATGATCTATCACTGCACCATCATCCCCCACCCCTACAATGCTCGATGCATTTTGAAGTTCTATATTTTTTGTGAGGTGATCGATCAATCCAAACTCACCAAGGCTTGTTATTTCTGTACGTTGATTCTCCATAATTTATTTGCTTTACAATTTATCGCCTACCCACTTTACCAGTTCATCGTGTATAATACCGTTAGAGGCGATAATATGCGGCTGGTATGGCGAATAATCTCCGCCTTCAAAATCCGTTACCTTTCCTCCCGCTTCTTCTACCATTAAAAATCCGGCAGCGCTATCCCACGGGTATAATTTATGTTCGTAAAAACCATCAAACCGGCCGCAGGCTACCCAGCACAAATCAATAGCGGCAGAGCCCAATCTTCTAATAGGTACGCCTTTACGTATAAAGCGTTCAAATACCTGCAGCGGGCCATTTGGTGTATCTAAATAGGTATATGGAAAACCGGTTACCATACAGGCGCTGGCCACCTGTTCTTTTTTACTTACCTGTATGGGCTTGTCGTTGAGCGTAGCGCCCTTACCTCTTTCAGCTATAAACATCTCGTTCAGCACAGGGTTATAAACAGCGCCCAGCACCATTTTATTGTTATACTCAATGCCAATGGAAATACAAAAAATGGGTATATGGTGGGCAAAGTTTACCGTTCCGTCAATAGGGTCAATAATCCATTTATATTGCGAGTCCTGAACAATTTCGCCGGATTCTTCGCTTAAAATATAATGATCGGGAAAAGCTTTTTGAATGACCCCGAAGATGGCTTTTTCGGAAGCATGATCTACTTCGGTTACTAAATTATTGATTCCTTCTTTATTGGAAACCTTAAACTCAATATCGGTAAATCGCCTTATTTCATTAGCACCGGCTTCTATAGCTTGTATGAGTGTATTTTTAAGCATGCGCAAAGATAAACCGCCCATAACAGGATTCATGCACTTTTTAGCAATGCTTTGTTCCGAAAGGTTAAAAATAGAGCCGGGAGTAAGTTGTTGCTTTACATTTGAAATTTGTTTTTTATTGTTCTAGGTTTGCCCGCTTAGATAAACTGCTTTCCATTGACGCTTTCGGTTATTATAGTTAACTACAATGTAAAATACTTTTTAGAGCAGTGTTTATATTCATTGCAAAAAGCGGCTGCGGGCATAGCTACCGAGGTTATTGTGGTGGATAATCATTCCACCGATGGAAGTATGGATTTTTTGCCTTTAAAATTTCCGGAGGTGCAGTTTATAGAAAACGATAGCAATATCGGGTTTGCAAAAGCCTGCAATATCGGATGGAGCAAAGCCACAGGCGATTATATCTTATTTTTAAATCCGGATACACTGCTGGCAGAAGATACCTTGAAAACCTGTCTTACTTTTTTTGAAACGCATATAGAAGCTGGTGCATTAGGCGTACACATGATTGATGGCGCCGGAAATTTTTTAAAAGAATCCAAACGGACTTTTCCTTCACCGCTTACTTCTTTATTTAAATTGTTTGGCCTTGCCCGCATCTTTCCAAAATCACCCGTTTTCAGCCGCTATCATTTAGGCCATTTAGATGATAAAAAAAATCACGAAGTAGATGTACTGGCCGGCGCTTATATGATGATCCGAAGGTCGGTTTTAAAAAAGGTAGGCGCTTTTGATGAAAACTTTTTTATGTATGGCGAAGATGTAGACCTTAGTTATCGCATACAAAAAGCAGGATATAAAAATTACTATATTGCCGATACTACCCTCATCCATTTTAAAGGCGAAAGCACTAAAAGAGGAAGCCTGAACTATGTGCGCCTTTTTTACAATGCCATGAGTCTTTTTGTAAAAAAACATTATGGAGGCAGCAGGGCCGGATTATTTTATGCCAGTATTCAGTTTGCCATATGGGTGAGGGCGGCACTGGCTGCAGGCGCTAAATTTATTAAATGGATTGGGTTGCCTATTATTGATGCGGTAATAATATTACTATCATTTTGGAGTGTAAAACAGTTTTGGATTACCTATGTAAAAACCACGATTGTTTATCCGGATAAATTATTACTCATTGCCTTTCCGGCTTTTACAATAGTGTACCTGGTAGTAGCTTACTATGCCGGCTTGTACGACAGGTATTATCAAAGCCATAAGCTCTTGCGATCTACTTCCATAGCGACATTAGTATTATTAGCTTTATATGCCTTGCCGCCAGAGCAATACCGTTTTTCAAGAGGCATTGTAGTGTTTGGTGCTTTGCTGGCTTTTGTGCTTATAAGCGGTTTTCGGTGGCTTTTAATAAAGACGCACCTTTTGCAACCATTAGCGGTTCATATAAATAAACCTTATTTGTTAATTGCGGGCGGGCCTTCAGAATATAAAGAGGTGAAGATTTTATTGCAACGGCAAAAGTTGCAAAATAAAATTATCGGACGTATAGCGGTAGATACGAACTACGAAAGTGCTATCGGGCATATAAAGGATATCAATTCCATTGCTATATCGGCAGATGCTCAGGAAATTATTTTCTTCATAGGCACATTATCTTACCAATCTGTTATTGAATGGATGCAAACCGCTACAAAGCCGCTGCGGTTGCGGTTCCATGCAGCCGGAAGCAGTAGTATAGTGGGCAGCGATTCCAGTACTGCTGCCGGTAACTCCATTACTACCGAAGCTTTTTATAATTTAGCCAGTCCTGATAAACGACGGTTAAAGCGGTTGATAGATGTAACCTTCTCCTTACTTTTCCTTATAAGTTTTCCGGTGGCGCTGCTGGTATTTAAGAAGTCAAAGCATTTTTTTTACAACTGCTTTTTAGTGCTGTCGGGCAAAAACACATGGGTAGGATATATTACTGTCAATAAAAAGTTGCCGTATATCAAGCGGGGCATTATAGGGATAAACGGAGTAGTAAATAAACAGGCCCATACCATACCACGGGAAAGCTTAGAACGGCTGGATTACTGGTATGCTAAAAATTACGAACCGCTGGAAGACATTAAAATCATTCTAAAAAACTATAAACATTTAGGTGAATAAATACAAGCTTACCAAGTACAAGTTGTTACCTTTATTTATAACTAGTAAGGATTAAAGAATGGCTCGAATTATAGACATTAAACTACCTAAAGCCATTGCTGCTGCATTGCGGCTGCCGGAAAAAGATCCACGGCAACAGCAACTGCGGGTGTTGAAAAAATTATTGAAAAAAGCACGATTTACAGCTTTTGGTCAGCATTACCGCTTTGATGAAATATTGCTAAGCCGCAATCCTGAAAAAAGTTTTCAGCAAATAGTGCCGGTACAGGATTATAATAAAATTTACGAAGACTGGTGGAAGCAAACGCTGGAAGGGGTGCCGGATGTAACCTGGCCGGGGAAAATAAAATTTTATGCACTCAGCTCCGGCACTTCGGATGCCTCCTCAAAATATATTCCCGTTACCAAAGAAATGCTGCGCAGTAACCGTATCAATTATTTGCGCCAGCTACTTTCTTTAGTAAGCTACGCCCATATACCCCGTAATGCCGTTACCAAAGGTTTTTTAATGCTGGCCGGCGCTACCGATCTGCAAAAAGGCAAAGCAGGCTGGTATGCTGGTGACTTAAGCGGCATATTGGTTAAAAACCGGCCCATATGGTTTCAAACCTTTTACAAGCCGGGCGGCCGCATTGCGGCTATAAAAGACTGGAACCAAAAGCTGACCGAAATTGTAGAGAAAGCGCCGGACTGGGATATCGGGTATATCGTTGGCGTACCGGCCTGGTGCCAGATGTGTATGGAAATGGTAGTGGAGCATTATAAGGTAAAAACCATACATGATATATGGCCCAACCTTGGGTTTTTTATACACGGCGGCGTAGCGTTTGAACCTTATAAAAAAGGCTTCGAAAAATTATTGGGTAAGCCCATTGTGTATATCGAAAACTATTTATCCAGCGAAGGTTTTATTGGCTACAAAGACCGTGAAAATGCACAAGGCATGAAGCTGATATTAGACAACAATATCTTTATGGAATTTGTGCCGTTTGACGATAAAAATTTTGATAGCGATGGTAAGATGATTGAAAAGCCCGAAGCGTTGATGATACACGAAGTGGAAGAACGGAAAGACTATGCGCTGATTATAAGCACCAATGCCGGCGCCTGGCGTTATTTAATTGGCGATACGGTACGGTTTGTAAATAAAGAGCGGGCCGAAGTGGTGATAACCGGCAGAACCAAGCATTTTTTAAGTTTGGTAGGCGAGCACCTGAGTGTGGAAAATATTAATAAAGCAGTGGCTTTGGTTAGTGAAGAATTAAACATTTATATCCCTGAGTTTACAGTAACCGGCCTCACCTGTGACAATTTCTTTGCGCATAAATGGTATATAGCCTGCGATAACAACGTAGATGAAAACCTGCTGCGCGATAAAATTGATCAATATTTATGCAAGCTAAATGATGATTATGCAGTAGAAAGAAACAGTGCATTGAAAGAAGTGCTATTACAAAAATTACCTGAAGAAGTATTTATGAAATTTATGGAGCAGGCAGGAAAGCTGGGAAGCCAGCATAAATTTCCAAGGGTATTAAAAGGTAAAATGCTGCAGGATTGGAACCAGTTTTTGCAATCCCGCTCCCTGGCATAAGTGTAATATGCAACTGTATAAATAAAGAAGGTTTTCATTTTTAGAATTTTTACTATGCTGTATGCTATTATAAAAGGCGTCACACTTGGACTTTTATTAGCCATTTCCGTAGGCCCTATTGTTTTTACCGTTATCAAACAAAGCCTTAATAATGGCACCAAAGGCGGTCTTACTTTTATTGCGGGCATATCGTTCAGCGATATATTAATGGTAGTGATAGCCAATGTATTTACCGAACTTTTTCGAAGCTTGATTTCTTTTAAAAAAGAGTTTGCTATTGGCGGTAGTATACTGTTAGTAACCGTAGGCGTTTACTATTTATTCTTTAAAAAAGTAGCGGTAAATCAGCAGGGTAAGCAGGTAATGGATTTTGAACCCGGCCATTATGCCAAATTCTTTGCTACCGGTTTTTTAATGAATGTATTAAATCCGGGCATTATTGTTTTTTGGTTAACAACGGCCACGGCTTTTTTAGATCATGACCTGGAGCAGCGGATCATTATTTTTTCCATTGCCCTGGCAATTAATTTAGGAGTGGATATTCTTAAAGTAGTATTGGCCGATAAAATCCGCCAGCGGCTCACGCCCAAAAACATACATCTTATCAACCGTATCAACGGAATTATTTTAATCTGTTTTGGTATTGCATTAGTTTGGGGTTTGTTATTTTACACCCACAAACTTCCGCACTAGATGAAAACAAAGGGTTCCGGTATAAGAGTATTGCGTTGGATAAAAAGGATCTTTATTTTTCTTTTCTTATTCCAGATTTTTTACATCATTCTATTAAAATGGGTGAACCCGCCGGTAACACTTACTCAATTGGGCAGCCTGTTTAGCGGCGACGGTTTGAAGCGTGATTATGTAAGCAGCAGCGAGATGTCGTACAATATAAAGCTGGCGGTTATCGCATCGGAAGACCAGGTATTTCCCGACCATAGCGGCTTTGACTGGCGGAGCATTGAAAAAGCCATGAAGCATAACGAACGAAAGCCCAACCGGGTACGCGGGGCCAGCACCATCAGCCAGCAGGTAGCAAAAAATGTGTTTTTATGGCAAGGCCGAAGCTGGCTGCGCAAAGGCCTGGAGCTTTATTTTACAAAAATGATTGAATGGATATGGGGTAAGAAACGGATTTTAGAAATGTATTTGAACGTGATAGAAATGGGCAAAGGAATCTTTGGTATACAGGCCGCATCGCAAAATTATTTTCATAAAGATGCGTCTCAAATTTCCCGCAAACAGGCAGCTATGATTGCCGCTTGCCTACCCAATCCTAAAAAGTTTACCGTAAAGCCGTTGTCGTCTTTTGTAGCGCAAAAAAGCAATTGGATATTGCTGCAAATGCACAACCTGGAAGGCGATACGGATATACAGGCAGTAATAAAATAGTATTTACCTCTGTCGTTATTGCCACGTTAAATAATAAATAATACATGATTGACACAGATTTTGTGTTTACGTTAGCCTCTGGAACGTAAGGTGGTAGACTATGTACAAACCATTGGAGTATAGAATTAATACGGTTGACATTTAACAGTTTACCATCTTTAATTTGCAATGAACCGTTTTTTTAATTCGCCAAGATTCATTTATTTATTAATTGGCTTAGCTATACTGCTAAACTTTAGCGGCTTGTTCATTACTATTATGGGGCCGGATGCTGCACGGTACGCTGCTATCGCCAAAACGATGGTGCTGCGTAACAACTACATGGATTTGTTGGATGAAGGTGTGGATTGGCTGGATAAACCTCACTTTCCGTTTTGGGTCACAGCCTTATTTTTTAAATGGTTTGGCTTTACTACATGGGCTTACAAGTTACCGGGTATTTTGTTTTTAATGTTGGGTGGATGGTATACTTACCTTTTTGGTAAAAATTTATACAATAAAGAAGTGGGTTTGTGGGCTGCATTGATATTATTAACTTCTGAGCATATCATTCTTTCTAATAACGATGTAAGGGCAGAGCCTTTTTTAACAGGGCTGATTATAGCCGGAATTTACCATTTTTATAAAGCATATACTACTAAAAACACAGGCCAGCTTGTACTGGCTTGTGTTTTTACCGCCTGTGCTGTAATGACAAAAGGAATATTTGCCCTTATACCTATTGGCGGTGCTATTGCCGGACATATAATTATAAAGAAAGACTGGAAGAATTTATTTCACATAAGGTGGATTATTGCTTTTGTCCTGATTGGTATTTTTATACTTCCCGAACTTTACAGTTTGTATTACCAATTTGATATGCATCCAGAAAAACTGGTGCTTGGAAGAACGCATGTAAGCGGCATTCGTTTCTTTTTTTGGGATAGCCAGTTTGGACGGTTTTTGAATACCGGGCCTATCAAGGGAGCAGGTGATCCTTTTTTCTTCTTGCACACTGTACTATGGGCTTTTCTTCCGTGGTCTGTTTTATTGTATGTCGCTTTTTTTTCAATTATCCGTAAAAACGTTCACCATGCTAACGGACAAGAATGGTATTGTGTATGCGGTTCGCTGCTCACCTTTATTCTTTTTTCAGCATCTAAATTTCAGCTTCCACATTATCTCAATATTGTATTTCCTCTTTTTGCTATTATCACGGCTCAATATATTTATTATATTAAAAGTGAAACAACCCTACACCGGGTTAAGGTCACCCAAACGATTATGGTTTTCCTGCTTTTGTGTGCAACAATTTTACTTCAATTTTTTTATAAGCCGGAGCATATATCATATTCAGTGGTTGCCCTATTGTTGTTGATACTATCGCTGCTGGTATTATTATTTTTTTCTACTACTGTCTATCCCAAACAAAAAATAATAGGCATAACCGTGATGGCATCTTTGTTTCTTAACTTTTATGCCAACCTTGATTTTTATCCTTCTTTACTGCGCTACCAATCGGGCAGCGAAGCTGCATTTTGGATAAATAAATACAATGTACATAAATGGCCGGTAGCAGTAGAGCATTCTTCTTTTCCATTTTCATTTTATTTAAATCAACCTGCCTATATAGTAGATACAAGTAAGCAAAATGTACCGGCAAAATCCTTCCTTATTTTTACGTCTTGCAGCGAGGCAAACAGCCTGGTTCAAAAGGGATGGAACCTGCATATTGTAAAATCTTTTGAGCACTTTCAGGTAACACAGCTTACAATTCCATTTATCAATAAAAAAACAAGAAGCGAGACTTTACAGCAGGTAGTAGTTGCCCAGGTACAATAAATAATTTGTTTATCAGTGTTATTGTTGCTGATAAATGGTTTACCTGTAAATAATCACTTAATATCAAGCTGTATTTTGTCGCTGTTATGAGTATAATATAGTGAGCTGGATGACATGGCAAATACTAAATAGTACCTGCCTTTTTTCATATCCGGACGAATAGTGATTTGTTGATGCGGTGTGGTGCGCAATTGCTGTAATGTAAACGAACAATCAATATCTTTTATCCAGGCTTCTTTTGTAAAAAAACCAACTTTAACCTGGGCATCTATTGACGGGTGCTGTTGTAAATACTTATTATACAACGCCGGGATATCAGTAGTAAAATTCAATACTACCGAATCGTTTTCCGATATCGCGTATTTATTTTTTTCTGTACGTATTTTTATTTTGGTAAATGAATGAAAGTTGCTATCCGGAGCATAGCCTACTTCCCACATCGGAGCTTTAATCGAATCTTTCAACAGGTTTAAATTATAGATGTCCAGTATATACACGTTTTTGCCCAGCAACGAATCTTCTACCGGCCAGAAATTATAATTATTGATCCGCTCCTGGTAGCTGTTTAAAGAATATGTTTCCTGCCCGGTGTAAAACCAATATTTAGAGGCACGCTGATACGAATTGTTAAACACTACCGGCAGGCCTTTTGTTTTTTGCTTTAATACCTGCGGCCACCGCTTCCAGGCATGAAATTTTTCTACAATTCCTGATGCGGGAACTATATCCGCTATCATTATCACACGTGCCGCCAGCACAATTAATAAAGTAAATGGTAGTAATCTAAAAAGCCACTGCTTCCATTTAATATGCTGCTGCAAATACTGATGCGTGAGCACCAGCATTGGTATCATAGCAGGCGCCGTCCAGTTGGCCTCCACCTGTCCGCGAAAGGCACTGAAAAAAAAGAAAATAAATATACCCACCGCAGTATATTGTAATGCTTTTTCCAGTGTTGATTTTGCTTTATAAGCAAAGGTGCTGACCAAAAAAATAATACCCGAAAGCGGGCCGGCAATTAAAAGCTGCCCGGCAATATAATCGGTGGTGTACGATAACTTGTAAGGATGCGCCTTGTTTTCAAACAACTGAAATTTAAAGCTGATCCAGTCATGCTGATATTGCCACCAAACATGCGGTAAATATAAAAGAAACGCAATGAGGCCAGCCATATAGGTGCTGCGCTGTTTTAGCAGTTTAGTATTGGATAGCAGCGTAAATACTACCACTAAAAGGCCATGGTATTTGCTATAAAAAAGGCAAGCCACTGAAACCCCTAAAAGAAAAATATTTTGCCAGGATGGCTTGATAATAAAATGATGGTAACATAAAAAAAACAAGGCAGTAAAAAAAAGCAATGGGGTATCCGGTACCGCCCAAAAGCCAGCCAGTTGCAGCGCTGCTATCGATAAGCAAAGCGCATAAAACAGCAGGTGATTTTTTTTCTCAATCAGCTTTTCGGTAATAAATAAGGTAAGCGTACTTAAAATAAGCGGGAAGAGCCGTACTCCCAGCGCATTAGAAAACAGGGCATATCCTGCTTTTATAAGCAAGCCAATCATGGGAGGGTGATCGTAATAGCCCCAGGCTAAAAACTTGGCATATACCCAATAGTAGGCTTCATCATCCTGCAGCTCGGTAAAAGAAGCTTGTACCAGGCCCAATAACAACCAACTTCCGTAAAAAAGTATGCGGTGATTTTTTTGGAAAAATAACTTCATCGGCGGCCCGCTTTTTTACCTAACAGCAGAGTGTCTATAATACTAATAGCCATTTGCAGCCGCTGTCCGTCTGTACCCGATATTTCAGCCCACCTGTTTCCTACATTTGCTATCAGCGTTTCTTTATACATTTTATGCAGCTTTTCCCGGAATGCAAAATCCGGATATTCTCTCAGTTCATCTTTGGTCCATGGCAGGTCTACATTGCATAAAAGATGTAGCGCATACTGCCGTTGCGCAATTTGTTTTAAGATCCATGGGTGGCAATTATTAAAAGCCACTTCGCACCATATCTTCATTACAAACATATCCGTATCAATAAAGTAAAAATTGTTTTTGGCTTCGGTAAGCATAAGGTCTTCCAGTTCTATCTGTCCCATAGCAATGTTCAGCAAGTCATCATAGGTATATTCTTTTCCATGCTGCATTAAAAATTCTCTTGCAAACTCCGGACACCACACCGTTTTGTAGTGCTCTGCCAATTGCTGGCACAAGGTGCTTTTGCCGGTAGACTCAGGCCCAATAATTACAATTTTTCTCATACCGTATTGAAAGTTTTTTGAGAGAGGTGCGGAGCAGCACTGGCTCGCCGCCGCCATTCTGCCAATCCCCAAAATGCCATAGCCAGTAAAACCATATAATAAACGCTGGTAAACACATATCCCTTTACAAAGTATAAAGGTATAGAAGCCGTATTAGTTGCTATCCACCAATACCAGCTTTCCACTTTCTTTTTCGCCATAAGCCACATACCGGTGTAAGCAGTGGCCGAGGCAAAGGCATCGGCCCATGGTATGGCGCCGGTAGCAAAGGATCGTTTTAAGTAAGACAATGCCAAATATATCACCATATAAAAAACGGCAAAGATCAGCAAATGCTGCAGCCACTGTTTTCTGCTGGCATACGTAATATGTACTACCGGGTGGTGTTGTGCGTCTTTTTTAGCCCACAATATCCAGCCATAAATACTCA
>JAICHT010000007.1 GCA_025924755.1 Chitinophagaceae bacterium
ATTGGGTTTTATACAAAAAGGTAAAAACATTAATTATTATGATGATAAGGAACTACTTGCAATAGCAGAACCCTTTATTATAGAAAAGATGAGGCAGCTTTTAACTTTCAATGTGGATCGCCGCTATTGTTATTGTATGGGCGGCGATAAAAACTTTCGCTTCTTAAGCCGCCTTAACGAGGCTGAAAACTGGTTTACAGAAATTATTCCACTGCCTCATCCGCGTTTTATCATGCAGTATAAGCGTAAAGAAAAAGAGAAGTATATGAATGATAATATAAATGCATTTTCAATATCCATTTAGCGATATTCAAAAGATAATTTCATAGATTTATAGAAACTTATATCCTATTCATTTTCACCAATTATCTGCATGAACACCAACAACACCATTGATTCCAACTTACTCCGGCAGATCTTTTTTATTTTATTGATTTTGTTTTTGGGTATTGTACTTGTCCGGGAGCTTTGGTTCCTGCTTTCGGCTTTTTTAGGCGCTATTACTTTTTACGTATTGATGCGGGAACGGATGTTTTACCTTACCGAAAATAAAAACTGGAGGCCTTCCGTTGCAGCCTGGGTTTTAATGCTGTTATCTTTTTTTGTGATCCTGGTGCCTTTTGGCTTGTTAGCAAATATCTTTTATGCTAAGATCAGTTATTTGGTAGTGCACTCGTCAGAGTTGCTGAACAGCTTAAAGGGAGTTATTTATAATATTAAAGAAAAAATTGGCTATGACGTTATAAAGCCAGACAGTATTAACCAGCTTGGGCCTTTTTTAGCACAGCTATTACCCAAAGTATTAGGGGTCACGCTTAATACAGTTACCCTCATCGGCACCATGTATTTTGTGCTATTTTTTATGCTGATAAACGGCCGCAATATGGAAGATGCGCTGTATGAATACATTCCGCTTAAGGACAGCAATGTAGCACTGATAGCTCATGATATTAAACGAATGGTAATATCCAATACTATCGGCATTCCGCTAATTGCCGTTATACAAGGTATTGTAGGGCTTATTGGTTATTTGATCATTGGCATATCCGAACCTTTAGTATGGTTTGTAGCTACCTGCCTTACGGCGATGCTGCCAATAGTAGGGGCCGCCTTAATATATGTTCCTTTATCTATTATGTTGTTTGTACAGGGCGAAACCGGCAGAGGCATTGGTATGGCACTATGGGGTTTTGGGTTAATTGGGCTGGTAGATAATCTTTTTCGTTTTATACTCAATAAAAAGCTGGGAGATATACATCCGCTGATTACGGTATTTGGTGTACTGATCGGCATTAATTTATTTGGCTTTTTAGGATTGGTGTTTGGCCCGCTTCTTATCTCCATGTTTATTTTATTGCTACGGATTTACGGAAATGAATTTTTTGTAAAAATGCGTGAGAGTCACCGGATTAAATGATGTAATAATTTTTACTCCTTTGTGTAAACCCCTATCATACACCCACCGTTTTAACGTATTTTAACGTAAGTCTTAAAGTTTTCCCAGTATTCCCTTGCAGGTACCAATCCGGCATAATATTTTCACACTTTCAGCGTTCAGAAAATCAAACAATTTATGGTGAGAAAAACCTTTTTATCGCTTTCTCTGGCTGCTGCTGTAGCCGCGCTGATGTTTTTTCAAATTTCAAAAGCCGGAGCCAATAGTGTTACTGCCAACGTTTCTGCCTTAAAATCGTATGTAGCAACTACCAGCACCAA
This sequence comes from Chitinophagaceae bacterium, assembly GCA_025924755.1. Classification (GTDB taxonomy): domain Bacteria; phylum Bacteroidota; class Bacteroidia; order Chitinophagales; family Chitinophagaceae; genus Flavisolibacter. Next base: position 1,717 of record JAICHT010000007.1, read on the forward strand.
TACAGCTAAAGCCTCTGATGCGGAAGTAGCCAGTACTTTGCTGTTTGATAGTTTAAAATTAAATCAGCTTGGTTTATCACAGCAGGCATTAACCTATGCATATAAAGGCTATCAGCACCTCTTAGATAAAAAGAACCTTGCCAACGATCATATCTTAACCATTTGCGATTTTTCGCAGCCTTCACGTAATAAGCGTATGTATGTTATTGATGTAAAGAATTTTAAAGTGCTGATGAATACCTACGTAGCACATGGCAGAAATTCCGGTGTTGATTATGCTACTAAATTTTCTAATAAACCCGAATCACTGGAAAGCAGCTTAGGCTTTTACGTTACAGAAAATACTTATAGCGGCAAGCACGGATTATCTTTAAAAATTAACGGCCTGGAAAAAGGCTGGAATGATAATGCGGAAGAAAGAGCGGTAGTAGTGCACGGTGCAAAATATATTGGAAATCAACGCCTGGGTTGTGGCTTTATGGGACGCAGCTTTGGTTGCCCTGCAGTGCCGCAGACCGACGTAGCCAAGCTTATCAATATCATTAAAGATGGAAGTTGTTTATTTATATACCATCCCGATGAGGATTACCTGCACGGATCAACAATACTCAACGGCTAATTTGGACGCAAACAAGGATGGATGATTAAAAGCCCCAACCGTACCCTATGGTTGGGCTTTTTCTTTATATAGTGATGAGATAAGCTACTACCTGCGAAATAATCCCTATAAATAAACCCAGGTACACTTCAATCACATAATGATCACCAGTAATTAGCCGTGCAGTACATACTAACCCTGCTATCAACAGAGCAATGGATATATAGGCACCCAGGCTAGCATCAATAGAAAACCCAAGCAGTATAGCAAAAGTTATCAGAACACCTACCGATATAGCATGCATGCTTACTTTTAAATAACTGTTTGCAATCAGGCCAATGCTGGATGCTATAAAAATAGCAAGACTCAACATGACCAGTGCAGCGGGTACCGTTTCGGCCTGGTTTCTTAATACGTACCACATCCAGAAGTAGTACATGCCGCAGGCCACATAAGGTATAATACGGTCTCTTTGCGTTTTTAAATAGATAGATTGCAAGAAGCCCAACCCCTTTGCCAGCAATACCGTTACCAAAGGAAACATGGTGTACATAACAAAAAAACGGGTAAGCAGCAACAGCTTTTGATGTGGATTGTAAGCCGGAAAAATAGGGCTAATGTAAATAAGAAACCACGAAATATACACCGGTATAAAAAGTGGGTGAAATACAAAAGAAACTACCTTGGCTACTATGCGAACAGCCGGATGGAATGTTACTTGTTGCTCAGGTACTTCTTCTGTTACGTTACTGATATAATCCATAAATTGGGCGAACTTATAACTCTTTTCTAAGCCGGGCTACAGGAATATTTAATTGCTCCCGGTATTTAGCTACCGTTCGGCGTGCAATATTATAGCCTTTCTCCTGTAAAAGCTCGGTGAGCCTTTCATCACTTAAAGGTTTTTTCTTTTGTTCGTTTTCAATGAGGTCGCTTAGTATCTTTTTTACCTCTCTTGTAGATACTTCTTCGCCGCTTTCTGTGGTTAACGACTCACTGAAAAAGAACTTCAGCCGGTAAGTTCCAAATTCGGTTTGTACAAATTTGCTATTGGCTACCCTGCTTACAGTAGAAATATCAAGGCCGGTTTTTTCAGCAATATCTTTTAAGATCATTGGCCTTAACGTTGTTTCATCTCCTGTAAGAAAAAACTCGTGTTGATGCTCCATAATGGCGGTCATTGTACTTAGCAGCGTATGTTGCCGTTGCTTGATGGCGTCAATAAACCATTTGGCAGCATCTATTTTTTGTTTAATAAACAATACAGCTTCCTTCTGACGCCGGTCTTTTTTTGTGCCTTTGTCATATTCTTTCAGCATATCGCGGTACCCTTCGCTAATACGCAGTTCCGGCGCATTTTTAGAGTTCAGCGTCAGTTCCAGTTTGCTGGCATTGTTGAATATAAAAAAATCAGGAATTACGTAACTCTCTGCTTTATTTACTTCGCCTACGTTGCCGCCTGGTTTTGGGTTGAGTTTAGTAATCTGGTGCATTACCTCTTTCAGCTCTTCATCGGTCAGATTTAAGCCCCGCTGAATTTTTTCATAGTGCTTTTTGGTAAACTCGTCAAAGTATTTGGTAACGGCTTGTATGGCTACTTCTACATCTTTGCCTTCATTTTTTTGCCGTATTAATTGCAATAATAAACACTCCTGTAAATTACGCGCCGCTACACCGGGCGGATCAAAATGCTGAATCAGAAGAATAAGTCTTTCTACTTCTTCTTCGGTGGTAAATATATTTTGACGGAAAGCTAAATCATCTACAATGGCGGAGGTTTCGCGGCGCAGGTATCCATCTTCATCTATGCTGCCAATAATCTGCTCGGTTATCTTAGCGCCTTTTTCATCCAGGTTCAACATGCCCAATTGCGCTTCCAGAAGCTGGTAAAAGCTTGTTTCTACCTTGTAAGGCATTGTTTGCTTTTCCTCTGTATCGCCATAATTATCATCGCGCAACTTATAATCCGCTATTTCATCATCGCCATCCTGCACGTAATCGGATAAATCAATACTATCGTATTGCTCTTCGCTGGCCGCTTCTTCATGATCATCTTCCCCGCTTTCCGTGAATTCATCTTTTACAGCATCAAACTCATCGTCATGGCCATCTTCCGATTGCTCCAATGCGGGGTTTTCTTCCAGTTCTTCTTTTATTCTTTCTTCTAAATTGGCCGTAGGCACCTGCAGCAGTTTCATGAGTTGAATTTGCTGGGGCGATAACTTTTGTAATAACTTCTGTTGTAAACTTTGACTCAGACTCATGAACTAGGTTTCGTTTTGCAGAAAAAAATCTGCCGTTTGCACAAAAATCGAGCCGTAAATTTACATCAAATATCAATCCATGGCCAAATCCATTAGCAGTATTCTTTTTTTATTAATAGCAATTTCCTTTGAAAGCCATGCCCAAAGTACGTTTGAGAGTTTTAATACAAAAACGACATCTATAACACGTGCTATGACACTGCCGCAAAATTTCTACAACCAACACCTGGGGTTCTTTTGTAAAAAAGAAAGCCAGCTTCAAAAAAGTACCAGCCTTAATTTGTTTGTACGCTTAGGCTCTAAAAATTACGTAGATTATTTGGAGCGGAAACCCAATGCAAGAGCAGGTTATTAATTAAGAATGATGAATGATAAACCCATGTTTTATTTTCATAGCTCTAATGCTAGCAATCAACGTTAGTACTCACTTATAATTCATAATTGCTTTATGCTTGTAAGAGACGACTTCAGCACCTGCTTTACAACAGACACTATTTTTTCTCCCCGTTCCTGTATTTGATTCTCTGTCCAAAGTAAGCTGATGGAAGAGGATATACAACGGCTCATAACCGCATCAGAAGCAGAAAAATCCTGCTGCTGCAGCTTTAATAATGCCTGTTGCTGCGCATCTGATACCGGGTATGGTGAACGTGCATTTTTTAGATGATCCCATTTACGGATGTAATGCCAGTTATTGTCATACCAATAAAAATTACCGCCCAATATCCCTTCTTCTTTTAATGTGCTTACTACGCCTTTTGTAATGGCCTCTGTAGGTAAAAACCAGCTTACAAAGGTGCAGCTGTCGCCATTAGCATCCGGTACAATCCTAAAAGAAATTTCGGGTACCGTAGCTAATATGCCTTTGAGTGCTTTGTAGTTTTTCTTTTGTATGGATAAAAATTCATCTACCCTTTTTATCTGCGCCAAACCTACGGCTGCATGCAACTCGGATATGCGAAAGTTGTAGCCCAGGAACGGATGCAAATCTGCACCCCGGTCAGCACCGCCTTTATGGTCATGGCCGTGATCCGTATAATTATCGCACCTTACGTAAGTGTCTTTGTTATTGGTCATTACCACGCCGCCTTCACCGCAGGTAATGGTTTTTACAAAGTCAAACGAAAAAGTTCCGGCATCACCAATAGTTCCTACATATCGGCCTTTATAAGTAGCGCCAATGCTTTGGCAGGCATCTTCCAGCAGCAATAAATTATGTTCTTTACAAATAGACTTTAATGCATCCAAATCTGCCATGCTGCCGCACATATGCACCGGCATGATGCATTTGGTTTTTGGTGTGATGGCTTTGCGAACCGCTTCAGGATTTAAGGTAAGTGTTTCGTCAATATCTACTAAAACGGGTACGGCGCCGATGCTTAATATTGCCTCAAAGCTGGCCACAAAGGTAAAACAGGGCATAATGATTTCGTCACCAGCACCAATACCCAGCGCAGCCATCGCTGTAGTTAAGGCTGCCGTACCGCTTGATGTCAGCTGAGCATAGCCACATTTAAATTTGTTACAAATGGCTTCTTCCAGGCTCTTTGCTTTCCAAACACCTTTTCGGGCACTGTCGAAACCATAGCGCATCAAAATTCCTGTTTCCAGCACTTCCGTTACTTCTTTGCGTTCCGCATCGCTCCACAATTCAAAACCCGGCATATAGTATCAATTTAATAATAAAGATTAGCAGCAAAATTATGCAATTGCTTATAAGTATTGAATAACATACTTCTATTGCTTTAAACAAACAACAGGAGTATAGATTTATAATAGAACACTTGTAAAGTTGACCTTTTTACTTAGGTACTTTTTTGTTTCCCTCGTCTATAGGCAGCGTTACCCAGTGGTGGCCATCTTGTGCTATCAATGCTTCGGAGTCTTCCGGCCCCCAGGTTCCGGGCGAATAGTTTGGAAAATCTACCGGTGGCTTGGAATGCCATATTTCCAAAATGGGTGTAATCACTTCCCAGGCTGCCTCTACCTGGTCGGCACGCATAAACAAGGTAGCATCTCCTTCTATAATATCCAGAAGCAACGTTTCATATGCTTCGGGTTGGTCTTCTTCATTGGCATACCGGTATACCATATCTACCGGCTGCAAATTCATTGACGGCCCGGTTTGTTTGGCCTGAAAGCGAAGGCGTATATCCATTTCCGGTTGTATACTAATGGTAAGGCGGTTGGGTCTCCAGGTTTCAGTAGCTTCTTTTGGAAAGGCATAATTAGGAGACGGTTTAAATTGAATGGTAATTAATGAAATCTTTTCGGTAAGCGCCTTGCCGGTACGTACATAAAAAGGCACGTCTTTCCAGCGCCAGTTGTCTACAAAAAACTTTACGGCAGCAAAGGTTTCCACCGGCGATTTAGGAGTTACGTTTGGCTCCAGCCGGTACGATTTGATTTCTTCGCCTTTTAACCAGCCCGATCCATATTGCCCCCGCACTGCATTTTTATATACATCGGTTTTATTAAACTTGCGGATGGCGTTCAGTACATCTACTTTTTTATTTCTTATTTCGTCGGCATTAAAAGAAACCGGTGCTTCCATAGCTATCATGCACAATAGTTGCAGAATATGGTTTTGAACCATATCGCGCAAAGCACCAGCCTGCTCGTAGTAATTTCCGCGGCCTTCCACACTCACTGTTTCGGCGGCTGTTATTTGCACATGGTCAATATAGTGCTTGTTCCACACAGGCTCAAACAGCGCATTTGCAAAACGGAATGCCAATATGTTTTGTACGGTTTCTTTGCCCAGGTAATGGTCTATCCGGTAAATTTGTTCTTCTTTAAACATTTTACCTAATATGGTATTGAGTTCTTTGGCGCTTTCTAAGCTGTGGCCAAAGGGCTTTTCAAAAACAATACGGCTTTTTGCAGGGTTGGTCGTAATTTTTGCTTCATATAATTTTTGAGAAATGGTAGGCGCCAGTTGCGGCGCTACGGACATATAATATACAATAGTGGGCTCTGCCTTCCAGTCTTCCTCTTTCTTTTTTATAAAATCGGCCATGGATTGATAGGCTTCATTCTTACCCAGGTCCAGCCGCATATATTCAATAAATTGAGAAAAAACATCCCACTGTCCGTTAATTTCTTCTTTTCGCCTGGAGAATTCTTTGATGCCTTCTTTTATATATTGCCGGTATGAATCGTTGGTATATTCAGAACGGCCAATGCCAATGATGCTTAACTTATCGCACAAATAGTTGTCAAGATAAAGATTGTAAAGCGCAGGCATAAGCTTGCGGTGCGCCAGATCTCCGGTACCACCAAAAATAAAAATGATGGTAGGAGATGTTTGTGTTTTAGCCATAGTTATATATTTTCATCAACGTGCCACTCCGTATGGAAAACGCCTGTTTTGTCAATTCGCTGATAGGTATGGGCACCAAAAAAATCGCGTTGGGCCTGTATTAAATTGGTAGGCATTCTTTCGCTGCAATATGCGTCAAAATAAGCCAGAGCGCTGCTGATGCCCGCCATTGGTATTTTAGATGCGATGCCTAAGCTTATTATTTTACGGATGCTTTTTTCTTTTTGTTTTATAATAGCAGCTATAGTATCGTCTAACAATAAGTTGGATAGATCCGGAGCTGCTTCAAATGCCGTATTAAACTGTTGCAACATAGCAGAGCGGATAATACAGCCTGCCCGCCACACTTTTACCACGTCCGGCAAATGTGTTTGCAAATTTAATACTTCTGATGCTTTTGACAGCATCGTTAAGCCTTGTACATACGCCATTGCAAAACAGAAGTACAAGGTGTCTTGCAATTGAAGGAGCAATTCTTCTTCTTTATATTCTACTTTTTCAATATCTGGTGCATACAATTTACCGGCTTCGGTTCGCTCTTTTTTATAAACCGATAAGTCACGCATTGCTACTGCCATATCAATAGTAGGTATGGCTACCGGAAGGTCCATCGCTTCCTGCGAGGTCCATTTGCCGGTTCCTTTAGAGCCAGCCTGATCCAATATTACATCTACCAAAAATTTATCCGTTTCGGAGTCTTTGGTTTTAAATATCTCAGCCGTAATTTCTATGAGGTATGATTGCAGTTCGCCTTCGTTCCATTTGGCAAATATCTTGTGCAGTGCCGGGTTGTTATATCCTGCCGCACGATGCAGCAGGTCGTACACTTCACTTATCATCTGCATCATGGCGTACTCTATTCCATTGTGCACCATTTTTACATAATGACCCGCAGCGCCGTTGCCCATATATGCTACACAAGGCGTATTATCAAATTTGGCAGCTATCGCTTCCAGTATGGGTTTCAGGTATTGATATGCATCCTTATCGCCTCCGGGCATCATACTGGGTCCTAACCGGGCTCCCAATTCACCGCCTGATATGCCCATTCCAAAAAAATGAATGCTTTTGTTTTGCAGTTCATTAACCCGGCGCAAGGTGTCTTTAAAATAAGAGTTTCCGCCATCAATTAAAATGTCACCTTCTTCCAGGTACGGCAAGGCGTTTGCAATTACGTCATCTACCGGCTTGCCGGCCGGTACCAGCATCATCATTTTACGCGGTTTTTTTAGGCCGCTTATCATTTCTTTTAAATCACTTACGCCTTTAACAGTAGTACCCGGCTTTGCTGCGGCTTCCAGCGCCCGCCCTCTTTCCGGTTTAATATCAAAGCCTATTACGGCATAACCGTGGTCGGATATGTTGAGCAGCAAATTACTACCCATTACACCGATGCCTATCATTCCAAAATCATACTGTGCTTCCATTATCTTCTATATTTTATTATTGATTAGTTGAGGGCGGTGGCGGACCGGGTTGCCCTTGCGGTGGCATCGGCGTCATAAGGCCTTTAGTAGCCGGATGTTCTGCACCATGGTGGCAGGTATAGCAGGTAATTTCCAGTTTAGCATTTAAATCCTTACTGTTTTTAACTTCAAAAAATTTCCTGTTCAGCTTATACATCATTTTTAACATGCCACGTGCCGCCCCTTTGTGTTTGTTTTCATCCGACGCAAAATCCATTGATTTCTGCTCCTGGTTGTACATATGGCAGTAACTGCATTTTTGACCCAAAGCACCCGCAAAATGATGCATTACACTATCCATTTGCTCTTTAGTAATATCTTTTGGCAATATTTTTAAATTTTTATACCGTGGTGGATCAGCTTTTGTAAAAGCAAAGGATACAATAATCATGCATATAAAAGCCGCGAGCACTACTACTGATTTTTTCATAATGAGTTAATTATGGGTTGAATTTATTGAAAATAACGTTACAACATTAACATGGATGCTTTCTTATCAATTGTTATTTTTGCCATCCGGAAAAAATTAAACCAAAAATCCGTTTTTACTAACCGGTTTTGATGCGTACAGAAGTGGTATAACCAATTGAAATGAAATAAGAATACCGGGTGATGAATACAAAAATTAAATTTAGATGTCTGAAGTAACTACTATAAAACCGCCTTTAACCGCTAAAGATTTTGCCACCGATCAGGAGGTGCGCTGGTGCCCCGGCTGTGGCGATTATTCGATACTGGCGCAGGTGCAAAAAGTAATGCCTACCCTGGGTATTGCACGCGAAAATATTGCGATTATATCCGGTATCGGTTGCTCTTCACGTTTTCCATATTATATGAACGTGTATGGCATGCACTCTATTCATGGCAGGGCCACTGCTATTGCCAGCGGCTTGAAGGCAGCACGGCCTGAGTTGAGCATATGGATTGTGACCGGTGATGGTGACGGCTTGAGTATTGGCGGCAATCATACCATTCATTTGTTGCGCAGAAATTTTGACGTCAATATCCTGCTATTTAATAACCAGATTTACGGATTAACCAAGGGCCAGTATTCCCCTACATCCGAAGAAAATAAAATAACCAAGTCCACACCTTTTGGCAGTATCGATCATCCCTTCAATCCATTGGCACTGGCTATGGGTGCCGATGCTACTTTTATTGCCCGGAGTATGGATCGTGATCCTAAACATTTGCAGGCGATGCTTTTACGGTCGCATGCCCATCATGGCGCTTCATTTTTAGAAATATACCAGAACTGCAATATTTTTAACGATGGTGCTTTTGAAATGTTTACCGAAAAATCGTCAAAAGCCGAAGAGTCTCTTTTTTTGGAAAATGGACAACCGCTGATTTTTGGAGCTAGCCGCGATAAAGGAATACGGCTGGATGGGTTTAAGCCACAGGTGGTAAATTTAAATGATGGATACAGTGCCGATGATCTATGGGTGCATGATGAAGCTGATTTATTTAAAGCCCAAATATTGACCCGCATCTTCGACGACCCCAGGGAAGCACATCACCTGCCCCGGCCGTTTGGCGTATTTTACCAGGCCATCCGTCCTACGTATGAAGATATGATGCAGCAACAATTGGAAGAGGCCAAAAAAAGAAAGCCCGCCAATTTAAATAAATTGTTGCGCGGCAACGAAGTATGGGATATTGTTTAAAATAACTGGTTATGCTTATTCATATTCATCCTCAAAATCCGCAACCCCGGTTAATAAAACAGGTAGCCGAATGCCTGAACAATGGCGGGATTGTTATTTACCCGACAGATACGATATATGGCCTGGGCTGTGATATTTTTCAGCAAAAAGCTATAGAACGCATTTGCCAGATAAAAGGCGTGCAGCCACAGAAAGCAAACCTGTCATTTATATGTTATGATCTGAGCGACCTGAGCCACTACGCCAAACAATTACCTACTTCCATATACCGCACTTTAAAACAATATCTTCCCGGCCCGTATACTTTTATATTGGAAGCCAGCAAGCAAGTGCCTAAAATTTTAAAAACAAAAAAAGATACCATTGGCCTGCGCATACCCGACAATATCATTGCAAGAGATATTGTAAAAGAACTGGGTCACCCTATATTAAGTGCTACGCTGCCCGGCGAGTACGTAGAAGAGTATACCGACCCGGATATTATACACGATAAATTTGAGAACCTTGTGGATATTGTAATTGATGGCGGCAACGGGGGCATAATGCCTTCTACCATTATTGATTTTACCCAGGGAGAACCGGAAGTGATTCGGGAAGGATTGGGAGAATGGCATCAATAATATAAAAAGCTATACAGCTATATAAAATATAAGCACCGCCGGAAGCAGTGCTTATTCACTTTTAACCATTCTTTTTTACGACAGAATAGTGAAATGCAGCAATAAAAAGACAGCCATCTGACTATGAAACATCTATTAAGTTTAATGGCGCTACCATATCTTCTTTTATTTCTTCTTCTTGGTGATATACAAGCCTAAAGGACTGGCGGTGGTATTTACAAGGGCCGTGCCTGTGCAAAGCCACCTGATGTTCTTTAGTGCCGTATCCTTTATTTTGAGCCCAGTTATATTGCGGAAACTCCTGGTGAAGCGCCACCATAAAATCATCGCGGTAAGTCTTGGCCAATATGCTGGCCGCAGCTATACAAGCGTATGTAGCGTCGCCTTTTACAACGCATTGATGCGGTATTTTTTTGTACGGTTTAAACCGGTTGCCATCAATCAATAAAAACTGGGGCGATGCGTTCAACTGCTTAATAGCAAGCTGCATACTTTTTAAGGAAGCCTGCAAAATATTAATTTTGTCTATCTGCTTATTACATAAACTGGCTACGCCAAATGCAATGGCGCTTTGCTCAATAACAGGCCGCAGTTCATAGCGTTCTTTTTCGCTAAGTAGCTTAGAGTCGTTCAATAAAGGATGATAAAAATTTTTAGGCAAAATAACAGCAGCAGCAAATACAGGTCCGGCCAGGCAACCACGGCCGGCTTCATCACAACCGGCTTCCAGCAATTCTTCGTGTAAGTAAGCTTTCAGCATGAGGATGCAATTTCTTACGATTTCTTTTTACATAAAAAAATTTATTCTTATAGCTCTGCTAATTTTGCAGCCATGCAGATATCACGTTCTTCGAGGCCGGTAGCTATTTGGTTGATAGTGGGTGTTTTTATGCTTATTGTACAAATAATTTTAGGCGGCATTACCCGGCTTACCGGTTCGGGACTTTCTATTACCGAATGGAACGTGGTTACCGGCGCCTTACCGCCGCTGAACGAGCAGCAATGGCTTGCTGAATTTCACAAATACCAGTTAACGCCACAATATCGTTTGCTAAACTCCAACTTCACACTCAGCACTTTTAAATTTATATTCTTTTGGGAGTGGTTTCACCGCTTATGGGCACGGCTGATGGGTTTTGTGTTTTTAATTCCATTTATTATTTTCCTGGTGCAACGCCGCTTCAGGGCGGATATGATAAAGCCTTTGTTTATTTTGTTTTTATTAGGTGCTTTACAAGGAGCGGTAGGCTGGATAATGGTAGCCAGCGGCTTAACCGGCGATGCTATTTACGTAAAGCCCACCCGGCTGGCACTGCATTTTATTTTTGCGTTAGGATTACTTAGTTATACTTTTTGGTTTGCGTTAAAGTTATTGGTAAAAAGAAAGGATCTCGTCTATAACAAAGGACTGAAAAGTTATACGTTGTTTATTATTGCTGTATTGGTGTTGCAATTAATATATGGTGCTTTTATGGCGGGCTACAAGGCTGCCCCGGCGGCACCTACCTGGCCGGATGTCAACGGCGCTTTTATACCTGCTTCTATTTTTAATACGCACGACGGTTGGGTAAGTATCATTCAAAATTTAATTACCATTCAGTTCATACACCGGATGCTGGCTTACCTGTTGGTACTGCTGGTGGTAATATGGTGGATTAAGGCATTTACTATAAAGAGCTCTTCTTTATTTGCAGGCGCCAGGATAGTACCTGTAATATTAGTGCTGGTACAATTAACGCTTGGTATATTAACCGTATTGAATTCTTTAAAAATAATTCCCGGTCACTGGACCGTTTTTCAATGGATGGCGCAACTGCATCAAATAGTGGCCATGCTGTTTTTATTATCGCTGGTGTTTGTTTTGTTTTTAATGAAAAAGAAACAAATATTTCCAATCGCCCCCTCATTTGATACCCAAAGTATTTAATAGTATTTTACAGGCAGATTGCAAATGCATGCTGCTATGGTAATGAGGTATTTAAAAGGCATATTTTATTCGCTCCCTGTGCAACTGCTGTTGCTTCATTTTAGAAAGTACCAGCTACTGCTTGTGTTCTGGGTTATACTTTTTAGTACCATCAGCGGGGGGTTTATGAAAAGCTATGGTGCGGATGCACTGTTTTTGGCCCCCGAATATTTAGGAAGCGTAAGCCCTATCAGCACGGCTTTAATGGGCATTGCCATTGGTGTATTTATAATGAACTGGAACATTACCACCTTTATTTTATTCAGCCGCCATTTTACCTTTCTGGCCGCCACCAACAAACCCTTTTTAAAATATTGTATTAACAACAGTATTGTACCGCTGTTTTTTTTAATCTTCTATTTTATTAAAGCATATCATTATGCACATTATAAAGAGTTGATCGGCGGAGTTAAAATTATTTTTCTGGCAAGTGGCTTTTTAACCGGGTTATTTTTAACGTTATTGATATCGCTTCTTTATTTTTTTGGAGTAGATAAATCTATACTGCGCAAAATGCAGCCGATGATGAGTGATCCGAGGCATTTGATCCGAAAAAGAAAAAGAAAAAATGCCGAATATCATCCTTCCTATTCCTTAATAAAAGCCGATTGGTTTTTAGATTCGTTTTCCTCTTTCCGGCGCAGCCGCGATGTATCGCATTATACCCAGGCTTTTCTGGAATCTATCTTTAAGCGGCACCACTTTGCCGCAGTAGTTTCGGTACTATTGGCTTTTCTGTTTTTAATTTTTTCGGGGTTCTTTTTAGAATATACTGTGCTGCAAGTGCCCGCCGCGGCCAGCATTACCATACTTTTTGCCATACTCATTGGCGTTACCGGTGCTTTTGCGTACCTCTTACAAACCTGGTCTATTCCTATACTGATTGTATTTTTTCTGTTGCTGGATTTTTTGTACAACATCAATATCATTGACCCGCGCAACAAAGCATACGGCCTTAACTATACCAATAAAACTGAGCGGCCCACCTATTCCGCCGACAGTATTGAAAGCTTATGTACTGCGCCGCATATTATACAGGATAAGCAAAATATGTATGCCATATTAAACCAATGGAAAAAGAAACAAACCACGGACAAACCTTTGCTAGTGGTAATTAATACCAGCGGCGGCGGCACCCGCAGCGCTACATTTACGATGGATGTGCTGCAACGGCTGGATAGCTTGCTGCAGGATAATGTAATGAACAAAACAGCTTTGATTTCCGGGTCTTCGGGGGGTATGATTGGTGCGGCTTACTATAGAGAATTGTTCAGGGAAAAGTTAGAGGACAGCACTATTAATTTACAAGACAAGCAATATGTAAACAACATCTCCAAAGATTTACTGAACCCGCTGTTTTCTTCTTTTATTGCCCGCGATTTGTTTGCACCGGCACAAACTTTTTCAGTAGGGCCATATACCTATCTGCGCGACAGGGGATATGCTTTTGAAGTAAAATTAAATTCCAATACCAAAGGCATATTAAATAAACGCCTGGCCGATTATGTAAAAGACGAAGCAACTGCCCGCATACCGCTGATGTTTTTTAACTCGGTAATTACACGGGATGGTAAAAAAATGATCATCAGTGCCCAACCCGTTCGTTTTATGATGCAACCGCCCTATGATAGTTTGCAGCATGTTCCGGCGGTTTCTCCTGATGTAATTGATTTTACGTCTTTTTTTAAGAAGCAAAATCCATATAACATGCGTTTTCTTACCTTATTGCGCATGAACGCGACCTTCCCGGTGGTGTTACCCAACGTGTGGCTGCCTTCCAACCCGATTATTGATGTAATGGATGGCGGGTTGCGCGACAATTACGGGCCGGAAACATCGTTGCGTTTTTTATTGTCAATGCAGGATTGGATAAAAAACAATACAGCCGGCGTATTAATGATTCAGATAAAAGACCGGATCAGTGGCGGATGGGAGCAGCCCTATGAGTCGAAAGGTATTACAGAACAAGCGGTAAAACCATTTTTTCTGCTGGAAGAAAACTGGTATAAAATGATGGAATATTCGCAAAACGATCTGATAAATTATTTCGCCACCAATGCCCCTTTCCCGGTATATAAAACTTCCTTTGAATACGGCTCCAGTAAAGAAGAAAATAAAGCGGCTCTGAGCTTTCATCTTACCCAGCGGGAGAAAATGGATATTGCTACTTCCTTATCTTCAAAAAACAATATCAGTGCTTTTAACCTGGTCAAAAAACTGTTAAGCCCCAATACTATGGGCAGATAAGCTGAAACGTTTTTTCTTTTACGGTAATTACAATATCCGCAGCGCTGTCCACCGGCTCGCCATCAATATGAAGCGGCGCTTTGTTAAGATTAATAAGACTAAGCTCCTTGGTTCTAAAATATAAGATGCTGGCATCCAGCCGGATTTGGTCTATTTGCTGCAATTTGTTTAAGCCGCGTACCTGCTTTATCGTCTGCAATAACAAGCTCAATTTATGCTGCCGCATAACCACCACTATATCCAGGAGGCCATCGTGCAAGCTTGCTTTTGGCGCAATAGTAAAGTTGTTGCCAAACTGGTTGCTGTTGGCAATACTAATAAAAAAAGCATCTATGACAATGGACTGTCCGCCTATAAGTAAAGTAAAAGGATATACGGGCGCCGAAAAAAAATTTTGCACTATTTTTTTGATATACGCCATCATTCCGCGTTTGGTATGATTAGCAAAATCATGTGCTACCTGTGCATCGAAGCCCACGCCGCATAGCATGCAGGCAAACTGGTTATTGACTAAAAATGAATCTACAGCTATTGGCCTTCCATGAAATACCGTGTGCAGCGCTTTTGTATAATTTTTAGAAATGCCGGCAGATAGTGCCAATCCATTACCCGAGCCGCATGGAATAATGCCAAAAGGCAGTTGTAAAGAATGTAGGCTGCCTACTACACCATTCACCGTTCCATCGCCGCCGGCAATTACAATATCGGTTATTTGTTTTTGCTGAATATATGGAATCAGGAAGCGATAATCACCACCACCTACTGCATCTGCTATTTCAAATTCGTAGCCTGCCTGTGCCGTTTGCCGCCGAATAATATCCTTCAACGGCTTTTTGTTTTTAGTGCCGGATATCGGGTTTACAATATAGAGTATACGACGGGGTGCTGACATAAAATGAGCACAAATGTAAGCACATCAATCATGTACAGAAATGTTTTGTATATTACTGGTATGGAGCAAAACTGGGGTAAATATATAATAGTGATTGGAGCCATTATAATAGGGGTGGGTGTTATTGTATATTTCTTTCATGATAAGCTGCATTGGATAGGCCGCCTGCCCGGCGATATAAGGGTTGAAAAAGAGAACTTTCGCTTTTACTTTCCCATCACCACTATGATTCTTGCCAGTTTGCTGCTTACCATAATTGTCAATATCATCAAAAAGTTTTTGTAAAGCTTGCTGAATCGCTTTTCTGCCCCGGCATTTTGGCTTACCTTTGCGCCTCAAATTTTAAAGCCCAGAGCTTAAGTAGGCCGAATCTGCCATGTTTTATTTTTACGTAATTCATAGCTTCAGGTTTACAGCTCACCCAATTTATGGACATCAGAAATATAGCTATCATAGCTCACGTAGACCATGGTAAAACTACTTTGGTTGATAAGATTTTACACGCTACCAAAGTGTTTCGTGATAATCAGGATGCCGGTGAATTAATTATGGACAGCAACGATCTTGAAAAAGAACGCGGCATTACCATTTTTAGCAAAAACGCCGCAGTAATGTACAAAGGCGTAAAAATCAATGTAATTGACACGCCAGGCCACGCCGACTTTGGCGGTGAAGTGGAACGCGTATTAAAAATGGCTGATGGGGTTATTTTGTTGGTAGATGCGTTTGAAGGACCGATGCCACAAACCCGTTTTGTATTGCAAAAAGCTTTACACCTAAACCTGAAGCCCATTGTCGTTATTAATAAGGTAGATAAGCCAAATTGCCGTCCGGATGAAGTGCATGATGCGGTGTTTGAACTGTTTTTCAATTTAGATGCTACGGAAGAACAATTAAACTTCCCAACTTTTTACGGTTCTGGTAAAAATGGCTGGTTTAATGATAGCTTAACGCCAAGTGAAGATATTATGCCATTATTAGATGGTATATTAAAATACGTTCCGGCTCCGAAAATTTCAGAAGGTACATTGCAAATGCAAATTACTTCGCTGGACTATTCTTCTTTCTTAGGCCGTATTGCTATTGGTTCAGTAGCCCGTGGTACTATCAAGGAAAACATGCCTATTTCTTTAGTACAAACCGACGGTACTATTAAAAAACTAAGAGTACGGGAACTATACGTATTTGAAGGCATGGGCAAAAAGAAAGTACAGGAAGTAGTAGCCGGTGATCTTTGTGCGGTAGTGGGCCTGGAAGATTTTAATATTGGTGATACCATTGCTGATATTGATAACCCGGAAGCGCTGGCTGTAATTAGTGTGGATGAGCCCACTATGAATATGCAGTTCAGCATTAACAACTCTCCGTTCTTTGGCCGGGATGGAAAGTTTGTGACCTCACGCCACCTGCGCGATCGATTAATGAAGGAAACAGAAAAGAACTTGGCCCTACGGGTATATGATACTGATAGCGCCGATAGCTTCATGGTATATGGCCGTGGCATTTTGCACTTGGGTGTATTAATAGAAACCATGCGCCGCGAAGGATACGAATTAACCATCGGGCAGCCGCAGGTAATTACCAAAGAAATTGAAGGTAAAAAATGTGAGCCGTTTGAAACATTGGTGATTGATGTGCCGCAAGAGTATGCGTCTAAAGTAATTGATATGGTTACCCGCCGCAAAGGCGAAATGCTGGTGATGGAAACCAAAGGTGATATGCAGCACCTGGAGTTTGATATGCCTTCCCGCGGTTTGCTGGGCTTGCGTACGCAAATGCTGACCAACACAGCCGGCGAAGCGGTAATGAACCATCGCTTTAGTGAATACAAGCCCTGGAAAGGACCAATTCCTGGCCGTAGCAATGGTGTATTAATAGCCAAAGACAATGGAAGCACTACCGGTTATTCATTAGATAAATTGCAGGACAGGGGATACTTTTTTGTAGACCCAGGTGAAGAAGTGTATAGAGGCCAGGTAATTGGCGAAAGCAATAAGCCCGGTGATATTGTGGTAAATGCCAACGAAGGTAAAAAGCTTACGAACCACCGTGCAAGCGGCAGTGACGCAGCTACTAACATTCAGCCCAAACGCGAAATGACGCTGGAAGAATGTATGGAATATATTCAGCAGGATGAATGCATCGAAGTAACACCGAATAATATCCGGATGCGTAAAGTAGTTCTGGACGAAGACGAACGCAAGAAGCAACAGAAACGCATGGGCGCACAAGCTGTGTAACCAGTTTCTTTTTAATATTAAAGACCCCATACTTAGCTAAGAGTATGGGGTCTTTACTTTAAATACTACCTGAATAAAGTACGTATAAAAAGTTGTGTTACCTTTGCACCAAGCATATATCGTATGAAAAAGATTTTAGTGATACTGATATTGATTATTTGCGTTCTGGCGTCTCATACCGTTTTGGCTCAATGCTCTATATGCACCCGTACTGCCGCCCAGTTAGGCGATCAACCGGCGCAAGGTTTAAATGCCGGGATCTTATACTTAGCTTTTACGCCCTTTGCCGTGGTGGGTTTTATTGGCTATCGCTGGTGGAAAAATAATGGCTCCCAGGAAGTTTAGTGAACGAGCCTTATTGCTTTTATATAGAACGCTTTATTCTTCTCCTTTTTACTGATAGAATTTTTTTACAAACCGGTATAAGTTAAAAGTAGGATCGGCCATTGCGGTTTCCATTTCTTTTTGAAGCTCCATTTTATTTATCCCTTTCATTTTTTCTTTTTGGATCAGATGAAAAGCATGTTCTGCCAACAACCAAGATCGTTTCTTATTATTGGTTGTTTGTTGTTGCCCAATCGCTTTCGCTAATTCCTGTATACCGGAACGGTTGGTAGCTACGGTTTTAATAACAGGCAGTTCTGTATGCTTATTCGAAAATGCCGGTGCCAGCATCAGCCGCAGGTTTTTTACAAACTGGTCTGCATCCGGGCGGTCGCTTTTATTTACTACAAAAATATCTGCAATTTCCATCAGCCCGGCTTTCATGGTTTGCACTTCATCGCCTGCTTCCGGCACCAATACCACCAGCGTTGTATCGGCCAGTCCTGCTATTTCTATTTCACTTTGCCCTACGCCTACCGTTTCAATAATGATGTAGTCAAACCCTGCCGCTTTTAATATGGCGGTTATCTCAATAATTTTTGGATGCAGCCCGCCCATAGTACCCCGTGTAGCTAACGACCGGATATAAACCTGCGGATGGGTATACCACTCACTCATTCGTATGCGGTCGCCCAATACCGCACCCAGGTTAAAAGGCGATGATGGATCTACACACAACACGGCTACCCGCTTACCCAGTTGTACATATTCGTAAATCAATCCATCAACCAACGTGCTTTTACCTGCGCCGGGCGGGCCGGTTACGCCAATGATTTTTACACCACTATTAGCAGGCAACGACTCTAACAATTGTTCATATCCGGGCTGTTCATTTTCAATAAACGTAATGCTTCTTGCCAGTGCTTTTATCGTGCCTACTTTTAACTGTTGAAGCAGTTGCTGCCACATGTAATAGATGTTGTATGTTTATCCGGCAAATGCCTATAGCGGTTTTATTGATGCTATACACTGCCGGAATTACAATTACAAAAATATGCGGATTCACTTACAGAACTCATGGCGGCTACATTTCATCTTTATGGCCATGGCTGCTATGCTGGTAACTATTTTTACTACCAGGGCACTTCTTTCTGTAAGTATGATAGCATTTATAGGCGTTACTGTATTGCATAAAAATATAGGTAAGCAGCTATCGGATTTTCTACAAAACCCCCTTTTGCTTGGCATCAGTATATTATTTCTTATTCCTTTTATTTCGGGTTTGTGGAGCACCGATCTTCACAAATGGAATAATATTATCCGTATTAAATTACCCCTGCTTTTTTTACCCGTTGCTTTTGCCGGTAACTGGCAGTTAACCCATCGTCAATGGAGGATATTGGCTATTTTATTTTTGATAGTAACAATAGGCGGCACCTGCTGGAGTGTGTGTCAATATATGCTACACAATCAAGCCTTCAACCAGGAATATTTAAAAGCAAAGCTGATACCTACACCATTGGAAAATGATCATGTACGTTTTAGCTGGCTGGTATGCGCAGCAGTTATTATTGCTTGTGTCATTATTGATAAAGTAAATGCTGCATTCATCAACATACTTTTAATTACCGCTATCGTTTGGCTGGTGGTGTACTTACATATTTTAGCAGCCCGTACGGGGCTGATATCGTTTTATCTCTTTTTATTATTGGCAGTTATTTGGATGGTTGTAAAAAAAGAAAGCCGAACTTACCGGTTGCCCTTGATTTTAATTCTGCTTTCAATGCCTTTGGCAGCATGGTTTCTTTTCCCAACTTTTCAAAATCGCATCCGCTATTTTGTGTACGATTTTTCTTATGTTAAAAGCAATACCTACCTGCCGGGTGCCAGCGATGGTAACCGTCTGCAATCGTTGAAAGCAGGATGGGCTATATTAAAACAACATCCATTAGGCATAGGTGCCGGTGATGTGGAAAATGAAACAAAAAACTGGTATGAGACCCACATTCCCAATATGCATAGTAGTGATGAACTGGCGCTACCTAGCAGCGAGTGGCTTATTTATGGAGCTATGGCAGGCTGGGCGGGAATTATTTTATTTACCGCTGCTATACTGATTCCTTTAAGTATTACTACATTGCAAAAGCGGTTATATTGGTTGGGCATTACCACTACGGCAGCTTGCAGTTTTTTATTTGATATAGGGTTGGAGGTGCAGTATGGCGTTTTTCTTTATGCGTTTATTGTACTGTGGTGCTGGAAGTGGTTGTCTATAAAAAGTATCTCTCTTACATGAAGCAGTTTTCTATAGTAATTGTTTGTAAAAATGAAGCCGAAGTAATAGGCCCCACGTTGCAGAGCATGCAAGGCCTTACCGATGATATTGTAGTGTATGATAATGGCAGCACCGATGCTACTGTGCAAATTGCACGTCAATACAGTAATGTACATATTCAACAGGGAGTATGGGAAGGCTTTGGAAAAACCAAACAAAAAGCCACGCAGCTGGCAGTGCATGATTGGATATTAAGCCTCGATGCCGATGAAGCGCTGGATGAACACCTACAGGCAGAACTATCCAATATGCTATTCGGTGATATACAAACAGTCTACCGTATAAAATTTAAAACTTTTTTGGGCGACAAAGAATTGAAATGGGGCGAGTGGGGTGGCGATAACCATATACGATTATTTAACCGCCGGTATGTAAGTTGGAATGAGGCTGCCGTGCATGAAACGCTGCAGATACCGGCTGCAGCCAACGAAGTAAAACTGCAGGGCTATATACTGCATCGCACCATGAAGGATATGGCTGAGTACAGTATTAAAATGACCCAATATGCTTTATTGAACGCAGAAAAATATTTTCAGCAGGGTAAAAAATCGACACTACTGAAACGATATGCCAGCGGTACTTTTGCATTTATTAAATACTACATTCTTCTGTTTGGATTTTTAGATGGCTGGGAAGGATTGGTGTGTGCCCGCATGACAGCTTATTATACTTCGCTAAAATATACCCGCCTGTACGAACTGCAATCTTTATCAAAAAGAAGCTAATTGTGCATCATATTTGTAGTGCAACTGTGCTATGACAAATTTTATCCCCATATTTCCTTTAGGCATTGTAGTTTATCCCGATGAGTCATTGAACCTTCATGTTTTTGAACCCCGCTATAAACAATTGGTGCAGGAATGTTTTAATGAAAAAAGGCTCTTTGGCATACCGGCTGTTATTGATAACCATTTGCAGGATTATGGCACGGCAGTAAGCATTACCGAAATCACTACTATACACGACAACGGTGAAATGGATATCAAAACGAAAGGCGAAAAAGTGTTTCGGGTGCTGGAAGTGATAAAAGAAATTCCGGAGAAATTATATAGCGGCGCTATTGTAAACTATCCGGAAAACTATGAAAAAGGAAGCCAGGATTTAATGCGCCGGGTTATTAACAGCATCCGCGAACTGCACCGGTTGCTGAACGTAACCAAGGATTTTAAAAAAGAAGATGACCAGTTAAATACATATGATGTAGCCCATCACATCGGCTTATCATTGCACGAAGAATATGAGATGCTGCATTTATTTCATGAACGCCAACGGCAGGAATATTTAAAGCTGCATCTTACCAAAGTAATTCCGATGGTAGTGGAAATGGAGCAGCTAAAAGAAAAAGTAAAGTTGAACGGGCATTTTAAAAACCTCGGCGGCTTTAACTTTGATTTGAAATGAACAAAACCGTCTGCCTCGATTTTGGAAATACGCGTTTAAAAGCTGCCATTTTTTATGAATCGGAATTGAAAGAAATAGTGGTATTGGAAGATGTAATCCATGATTTAAAAACGATCATTGATATTCATAATCCTACCACATCTATTCTTTCCTCTGTTATCAATCATCCGCCGGAAGTAGAAACATTGTTGCAATCTCATACTGCGTTTCATCAATTAAGCAATCAATCTAAATTACCTTTTACTATACCTGTAGGCAAGCCCGAAACCATGGGTGCAGACCGGCTGGCCATAGCAGCAGCGGCGGTATATTTATTTCCGAATACAAATAATTTGGCTATCGGCCTGGGCACCTGCATCACCTTCAATTTTATTGATAGATTTCAACAATTTTTAGGGGGCTCTATTTCTCCGGGATTAGAAATGCGTATGAAAGCCTTACACCAGTTTACCGCAAAACTTCCACTGGTAAAAGCACACTGGAATGTGCCGCTGATTGGCTATGATACGGCTACCAATATACAATCCGGAGTGGTGCTGGGCATGGCTAAGGAAATAGATGGAATTGTAGAAATGTACCAAACGCGGTACAGTAACTTTAACGTGCTTTTAACCGGTGGTGACACCCCCTTTTTTGAGCCCCACTTGAAAAGTGAGATATTTGCCGACCCTCATTTACTTTTTAAAGGTTTGTATGCAATTAGCCAGGTTAATAATGATCAATAGAATAAAGTTGTTTTTCAAAATAAGTTTCACCTTAATATCCCTCTTATTTTTTCATACGCTGTTTGCACAGGAAAACTCGCCCTACAGCCGCTATGGCTTAGGCGATATTGTTCCCAATACCAATATAGTAAACCGGTCTATGGGTGGTGTTTCTGCGGCTTATGCCGATGGGTTGTCGGTAAATTTTAATAATCCTGCTTCCTATTCTGCTTTTAAATCGTACCTGGAAGAAAAATCAAAAAAGGTACTTTCCGGCCGCGTGGTGCTGGATGTAGGTATCAATATGAATAACCGCACTTTACAGCAGCCCAACCAAACACAAAGCTTTACTACTTCCAACCTTATATTTTCTTATTTACAATTAGGCATTCCTTTAACCAAAAACTGGGGACTGAGCTTTGGGCTGCGGCCTGTAACCCGTATTGGCTATAAAATACTTCGTACCGAGCAGTTGCGCAATCCCGTTTCAGGTGCTGTTATTGACAGTGCATCTACTGAATTTGATGGCAGCGGTGGCAGCTACCTGCCCAGCATCGGGACCGGCTTCGCTATTAAAAATTTTAGTATCGGCGCCAATATGGGTTATCTTTTTGGCAAAAAAGAATATGTAACCACCCGAACCTTTTTAAATGATTCGGTAGTTTATAATAATGCTGTAGATACCAACCGCACATCCTTTGGCAGTTTGTTTTTTAATGCAGGCGTTCAGTATAAAATTAATTTCAGCAAGCAAACCTTCCTGCGGCTGGGGCTGTCCGGAAATTTAAAGCAAACGATTGGAGGCACACAGGATATTATCACCAATACCATTATAAAAGACCCTACCAATGGCGATTCTAAATTAGATAGTGTATATGCACAAAAAGGCGTTAAGGGAAAAATTACTTACCCGGCGTCATACACCGCAGGGTTTCTGTTAGACCATACTAATACCGATGCCAGCGGCTGGTCTTTTGGCGCTGACTATATTAAAACAAAATGGAGCGATTACCGTTTTTTTGGTACGATAGATTCTGTGCAGGACGATTGGCAAATACGCGTAGGCGGACAGGTTAGACCCAAACCTACCAGAAATTATTTTAGTAATGTAGCTTACCGGGCCGGTTTTTTTGTAGGGCGGGATTATTTAAAAGTGCAGGGCAATCTTCCACTGTATGGCGTGTCAGTTGGTATGGGTTTGCCATTGGCCAATTACAACCGCTTAAGTCCCGGACAATATACCATTGTAAATGTAGGATTGGAATATGAGCGGCGTGGCAATAATCAAAATGTATTAAAAGAAAATACGTTCCGGCTTTCTATCGGTCTTAACTTCAGCGATCTTTGGTTTAACAAACGCAAGTATGAGTAATGGCCGGCTTCATAAAAAAATACTACAAGCAGCTATACTTTGTGGCTGCTTGTTTGTTTTAGGTTGCGAAAATGACGAACGGGTCATTAAAGAATTAACCGAAAAAAAAACAATGGTGGATGAAGCCCGCGATGTTACTACCTTATTCAGTCAGCAGGGCGTTTTAAAAGCAAAGCTGATGGCACCGCTTATGCTGCGCTATACTACCGATACCGCGTTCATAGAATTTCCTAAAAGTTTGCATGTAAATTTCTACAACGACAGCATTAAAGTAGAAAGCCAGCTAAATGCCTTATATGGAAAGTATTACGAATCGCTCAACAAAGTGTACCTCCGCGACAGCGTGATGGTGTACAATGTAAAAGGCGATACGCTGCGCTGCCCCGAACTTTGGTGGGACCAGGTGCAGAAAAAATTTTATACCGATAAGCAGGTGCGCATCCGCACTATAGACAAGCACATCTACGGCGGTCAAGGGCTGGAAGCGGGCCAGGACTTCAGCTGGTATATCATCAAACAGCCAACCGGCACGGTGCTGGTATCAGGCGATGAAGTACCGAAATAATCAATCGTGCAGCAGCAAAGCAATAGCTGGAATGATAGTTGAGGCGCTTATGTTTCAAACAAAAATTTAAACTACAGTATGGAATACAGAAGAATGGGCAGTAGCGGCCTGCAATTGAGTGTACTATCGTATGGAAGCTGGGTTACATTTCATAAACAGGTAGATGACAGTCTTGCCGATGAATTAATGGGTGTAGCCTATGATAATGGTGTAAACTTTTTTGATAACGCCGAAGTATATGCGCTGGGAGAAAGCGAAAAACTGATGGGCCGTGTATTGAAAAAGAAAGCCTGGGACAGAACCTCCTATTGCGTAAGCAGTAAAGTATTTTTTGGATGGCGCGGAAAAGAAAATAAACCGAATCAAAAAGGCCTGAGCCGCAAGCATATAGTGGAAGCCTGCCACGAAGCACTGCAACGCCTGCAGGTAGATTATCTCGACATTTTCTTTTGCCATCGCCCGGATAAAAACGTGCCGGTTGAAGAAGTGGTATGGACGATGAATATCCTGATTCAGCAAGGTAAAATTTTATATTGGGGCACCTCCGAATGGAGTGGTGTGGAAATTATGGAAGCGCATAAGGTAGCGCAACAATATAAGCTGATAGGCCCCAGCGTAGAGCAGCCGCAGTACAATTTATTGGAACGATCAAAGATGGAAAATGAATACCTGCAGATTTTTAAAACGGTAGGTATGGGCACTACTATCTGGAGTCCTTTGGCATCGGGCATTTTAACCGGAAAATATAATGATGGCATACCCGAAGGCAGCCGCCTTTCTTTGGAAGGATATGATTGGTTAAAAGATAATTTAATGGTGCAGGATAAGCTGGCCAAAGTAAAAGAACTTGGTGAGGTTGCCAACAAATTATCTGTGCCGCTATCCACACTTTCTATTGCCTGGTGTATTAAAAACCCCAATGTAACCACGGCTATATTAGGCGCTACCAAAAAAGAACAATTAGTGGA
>JAICHT010000008.1 GCA_025924755.1 Chitinophagaceae bacterium
GCACCGGTTATAGCATATCGAATTCCACCAAAAGCACCTACCATCCACAAATTAGTACCATTATCCGTAACTGCACTCCTGGGGCTGCCCTTGCTGGAGTAATCGGGCAAAGCAGTAGACGTATTGATGTTGCCCAAATAATCCACTACGCCTATTACCCGGTTTACCGTAGAAGCAGTAGTGCCAGCAATGGCATCTGTACCGCCCGGCTCTTGAGCGTAGCCCGTTAAAGTTAAAAAGCGGCCGTCGGATGAGCGGTTTAACATGCCTTCTGAAGTGGCAGTGCCGCTGGCAACAAGCGGCTTGTTGTTACCTGAGGCTTTCGTTGGCATCGGTGTGGATTTGACGAACTGCCCGGTAGGAGTGTACTCATCTAAAAATACAGGGGTACCGATATTGGTTAAGGTAGCAGTGCCATCGCCAACCCGGTAAATGACTAAGTTGCCGGGCGTAAACTGGCTGAATCCTTTCAATGAAAGGAATAGGAAAACAAAAAGCGATTTCCGCATATACTTGGTTAAAGGTTACGTATACAGGTACTGACGAAAATGGCTTTAAAAAGATGGATTGGTGAAACTTGTTCCATCTAAGACGCAGCTATGATAAAAAGGATGCTTTGTAGGTAAAATTTTTATTTACAAGAATTTGCCTGTATAACTTTCCGGTATTTTTGAAAGCCCGGATGGTTTTCCTGCATATACCAGGTAACCGCCATCGGCACCTGCCTCTGGCCCCAGGTCAATAACCCAGTCGGCACTTTTAATAACATCAGTATTGTGCTCGATAACTATAATAGAATGACCCTGTTCGATGAGGGCATTAAAAGAAGCCAACAACTTTTTAATATCATGAAAGTGAAGCCCGGTAGTAGGTTCATCAAAAATAAATAACACTTTACCGGCTGCTTTCCCTTTGCCTAAAAACGAAGCCAGCTTTACCCGCTGGGCTTCGCCGCCCGAAAGCGTATCAGACGATTGCCCCAGTTTTACATATCCCAAACCTACATCGCTTAATGCTTTTATAGCACTCACAACCGGCTTTTCCTCAGCAAAAAAACCGATGGCATCATCTACACTCATTTCCAAAACTTCATACACATTTTTACCTTTATATTGAACTTCCAGCACTTCTTCTTTAAAGCGTTTTCCGTGGCACACTTCACAGGTTAAATGCACATCGGCTAAAAATTGCATCTCTACGATTTTTACACCTTCACCTTTGCAGGCGTCGCAGCGGCCGCCATCCACATTAAATGAGAAGTGTTTTGGCTGAAAACCTCTTATTTTACTCAAGGGTTGCGAAGCGAACAAATCTCTGATATAGTCCCACGCTTTTATATACGTTACCGGGTTGCTGCGCGAAGACTTACCAATAGGATTTTGGTCTACCATTTCTACTTGCGTAATTGCATCCACATCGCCTGTTATGGCTTTATATAAGCCTACTTTATCGGAGGCTTCTCCTTTTGCCTTTTGTAAAGCGGGATATAAGATATGCTTAATAAGTGTGGTTTTCCCGCTACCGCTAACGCCGCTAACGACACATAAAACGTTCAGTGGAAATTCTACCGTAATATTTTTTAGATTGTGCTGGCGGGCTCCTTCTACAGTGATAGATTCGGTCCATTTGCGTACTTTCTTTGGTGCATCAATACTGAGCTTTCCGCTTAAGTATTGCCCTGTCAGGCTCTCTGGGTTTTTTATAATTTCCTCGTAAGTGCCGGCGGCTACTACCTCGCCGCCCAGGTGCGCAGCCAATGGCCCCATATCAATAATATAATCGGCTTCCCGCATCATCATTTCATCATGCTCTACCACTACTACCGTGTTGCCCAGGTTGCGCAATTCTTTCAAAACCCTTATTAAATTTTCCGTATCTCTTGAGTGCAAACCAATAGAAGGTTCGTCTAATATATAAAGCGAATTAGTAAGATTGCTGCCCAGACTTTGTGTAAGTTGAATACGCTGGCTTTCGCCACCACTAAGAGTATTGGCTAAACGGTTTAATGTAAGATAACCCAAGCCCACGTTTAGCATCGTATCTATGCGGTGCTTAATTTCAATTAAGATGCGGCTGGCCACGGTTTTTTCGAAAGCACTGAACGATTCAGCAGCAGTATCAAACCATACCTTCAAATCTTTTATTGGCATAGCGCTTAACTCGCCAATATGCTTGTCCTGAACTTTTACATACAGCGCCTCTTTACGCAGGCGAAAGCCATGACATTCCGGACACAAGGTTCTTCCGCGGTAGCGGCTTAATATTACCCGGTATTGAACCTTATATAAATTTTGTTCTACTTCTTTAAAAAAATCATCAATGCCGTAGGTAAACTGGTTGCCTTTCCATAAAGTGCGGTATTGCTCAGGGGTTAAGTCGGCAATAGGCTTATGTACCGGGAAGTCAAACTTACGGGCATCGCGGATAAAATTATCTTTCCACTTTCCCAGCTTTTCGCCTTTCCATGGTGCTACGGCCCCTTCGTAAACGCTTAATAATTTATTAGGGATTACCAAATCATCATCTATACCTAATACCATTGAAAAACCCTCGCAGGTTGGACAGGCACCATATGGATTATTGAAGGAAAATAAATTGGGAGATGGTTCTTCAAACACGATACCATCCAGCTCAAAACGGTTGTTAAAATGCAATAATTTTTCGCCATCTACTTCTACATATACGTCGCCTTCGCCTTCGTAAAAAGCGGTGCCAATGGAATCAGACAGGCGATGCTCATCGTCTTCATCAAACTCTTTAACTACAATGCGGTCAATAAGCACATATACATTTTCGGGATATTGAAAAGTAATAGCAAAGTCCTTATTGTTTTCTGCCAGCAAATCTTCAATATGATATAAAGTACTTTCTGATACGGGTGTTTCTTTTTGCGTAACCGACAAAGCTGATACATAAATTCGGGAAAAGCCTTTTTGCATCAGGATGTTCAGCTCTTCTTTAATATCGCGGTTCCGGTGTTGCTTAAAAGCAGTGATGATATACGTTTTGCTGCCTTCTTTTAAAACCTTGATAGCATCTATTACATCTTTTACATCGTCTTTCTTTACCAGCCTTCCAGAAGTTGGGGATATGGTTTTACCAATACGGGCATATAGTAGCCGCAGGTAATCGTAAATTTCTGTCATGCTGCCTACAGTACTGCGGGGCGTTCGGGTAATTACTTTTTGCTCAATAGCAATGGCAGGCGCCAACCCTTTAATATAGTCCACATCGGGTTTATCCATGCGGTTTAAAAATTGCCGCACATATGCACTCAGGCTTTCAGCGTAGCGTCTTTGCCCTTCGGCAAATAAGGTATCAATAGTGAGGGAAGATTTGCCGGAACCCGATACGCCGGTAACCACAATAATTTTATTGCGGGGAAAGGAAACGTCTACATTCTTAAGATTATGAACCCGTGCACCTTTAATAAATATAGGTTCGGCCAGGTTTACTTTTTTGCTATCGGTGCGCTGCTCTTTTTCTACTTTTGGTGCCATTTTAAAACTTGCCTTCTAATGTAACTGCCTGTCTGTTTCTTCTATATAAGCATTAACACTTCTTTTGCAAAAAACATGCAGCGTTCCTTAAAAGAATTGTTGTTTAAGTAAAAAAACCATACTATTTTTACTTAAACAAGTCCCTATTCTATTTAATCTAAAAGTTAACTAGCCTATACGTCTAAAACTCTACTTTTTTTACTTTTATTTTCAATTATTTCTTTACCAACCAACATCCTAGAATACCTAAACCCGTAGTAGAGTTATGAAACTATTATCTAAATTAACCGATCATGAATTGATCAATGCGTTCATATATGGTAATGTAAACGCATTTGAAGTACTTGTATTGCGCCATAAAGATAAACTTTATACATCTATTTTGTTTTTGGTGAAAGATAAGTTTCTTGCTGAAGACATTTTTCAGGATGTATTTATCAGAGTAATAGATACGGTGCGAAGCGGCCGCTATACCGAAGAAGGTAAATTTTTACCCTGGGCGATGCGGATTGCTCACAACCTTTGTGTGGACCATTTTAGAAAAGTAAAACGGACGCCTACTATTAAAACCAGTGAAGATCAGGATATATTTGAAGTGCTGAACTTTACTGAAGACAGTCCGGAAACCAAGATGATTAAAGCACAAAGTCACAGCCGTATAAAAGATATGCTGGACCGCCTGCCGGAAGATCAGCGGGAAGTGATTATATTAAGGCACTATGCCGACCTGAGCTTTAAGGAAATTGCATCGCTTACCAATTGCAGCATCAACACGGCGTTAGGCCGTATGCGCTATGGTTTAATAAATTTAAGAAAGATGATGGTGCAAAAACAAATTGCATTATAGTATAACTCTTTGTCATTCTTTATCTCTAACTGCATCTCTTTGCTTGCCATTGCGGGAGGTTGGTAAAGAATGACGCCAAATTGAAAAGCCCTGTTTTAATAAGCAGGGCTTTTTTATATCTCCATCAAAATATACATTGTTAAGAAATTGATAAGGGCTTGTCAAATTCGTTTTAATATTTGTAAATTTAATATGAATTAACAAGGCTTCTTTACCTTCTAATTTGATACCATGAAATTTAGAATACTGCTGCTTACCTGCTTCATGGCGATTGGTGCTTTGTGGGCCAATGCCCGCAATACCAGCACCGGTACTACTGCCGATACAAAAAAAGATGTGAATGGTACTGTATTCAGTAATATCACCAGAAAGCCTTTAAGTAATGTGAGTATTACTGCATACTCCAGCACTAAAAAAGAAAAGGCAATTACTACGGATGAAAGTGGTACTTTTTATTTTGATGATTTAAAGCCGGGTATTTACAAATTTGTTTTTGAAAAAGAAGGATTTAAAAAAGTAACCAAAGAAAAGATGATTCATACGGACGAAACGTTTCAGTTAAATATAGAGATGGTTGAAAAAGAAGATTTTGAATTTGTGCCGGGTACTTTTCATTTTTAGGAAGGATTATGCTCCGCTTCTTTTTTAAACGGAGCCGTATAAATAATATCCCAGGTTTTACTATTATGATGTAAAAGACTCAGGTTTGCGGCCAGCCATTCTACTTCATATTGCTTATGTTCAAAAAAACTCCACGCTTCGTGAAATAAATGCTTCGCAATATCTCTTGTAGCAATAGTGATATGCGGGTGAAATGCCCGGTTTTCTTTTCTTACATTATATTTTTCATTCCCGGTAAAAAGTTCATCTGTCTTTTGTTTTAATACATCCAACTGGTAATGGTGCGCCACATCAATGAATATAGTGCGGTTTTTAAATGACGAAAAATTCTGAGTGCGTAGCAGAAACGGCTTCATAAAACCGGCGGCATTATCTACATCCTTCACCAGTTCCGCTTCTTTGTTTTGTGCCATCCGGAAAGGTGGTACCAATGTGATATGGGCAGGAGATTTTAAGCCAACCTTGCAGCCAAACTTATCCTCCATCATCACTTTTAATACCTGAATTTCATCGTTTAAATTGTCCGGTAATACCAGGGCTACAAAATACATTTCCATAAAAATGGAGTTCCGCTTAAGCACAGAACTCCATTTTAAATTACCATTTTTTATTTAATCTTTATTAATGTTGAAACCATCTGCGTCTTTCTTTATTTTAAAGTTTTTGTGAGCTTGTAAAAAGCTTTGATACTTAGTATATACTTCTGCAGATTGTGTTTGGCCGTTAATAAGGAGTTGTCCGTTTTTATGTTCAATAGTATAATCCTGGTCTTTATGGATCAAGCCATCTTTTTCTAATCCATCAAGAAAGCCTTTGTAAGCGGTTAAATCTTTTCTTGCATTTTCTATTCCTTTCTTTGCTTCCTGCATTGATTTTTCTAATTGCGGTTTCAAATGGTGCATTTCCTTTTGCACTTTAACCATATCCACATTTTTCACCTTCTCCATATCCGCTTTCATTTTTTCCCAATCTATTGAGGCAAGTGATTGCTGAACCTGCATCTTTATCTTTTCGGCATCAATGCTTTTGACAGCTTCCTGTATGTCTGCCTTCATTTTTTCCATATCTACATTCTTCATCGCTCTGTCTACTTCTGCTTTCATCTTGTCTAAATCCACTGGCGGTATCGGCGGAATTTCAGGAACTTTAAAATTCTTCATAGTATTATCTAATTCTGCTTCGCCTTTATCCAATTCTGAAAGGGCATCATCCAGGTTTTTAATTTTCCGGTCGCTGTTTGCAGGAATAGTGTCTGTTGCCGCCTGCTTTTGTGGGGTAGGAGCGTGGGCTTTCCAGGCGCTTAAACCCAAAGTAAGTACAATAGCGGCAGATGCTAATAACACTCTTTGATGAAAAACTTTGTTTTGCATAGTAATAGCTTTATAAATTTTAATCAATATGAAAATACGATTTATTTCGTACTATAGTACGCTTTTGTTTTAATGGAAAAATATAAGGTTTGGCGGCTTCAAAAAAATATGGCCGGCTAAACCGGCCATGGTAAATCTTTTATCGTCTTGCCCATTTCAGCATTTCTTTCCACGTAGCTTTTTTGCCATATAGCAAGATGCCGGTACGATAAATTTTTGAACATAACCAGGTGGTGAACACAAAGCCTAAAACCAGCAGCACCATTGACGCTCCTAGTTGCCAGTATGGAACCGTGTCTGGTACACCAAATGGGATGCGTGCCATCATTACAATAGGTGAAAAGAACGGAATAAGGCTTGACCAGGTAGCTAATGAACTACTAGGATCGTTGATAGAATTGATCATAATTACAATACCAATAACAATGGGCATAGTAATAGGGAACATCAGGCTTTGCGCATCTTGAGGATCTTCATTAACCGCACTGCCCACGGCCGCAAATAACGCTGCATAAAATAAATACCCACCTAAAAAATAAAAGATGAAACAAAAAATAACCAACCCCCAATTAACAGTGGCCAGGTTGTTTTGCACTTCGGCCATTGCCCTGATCGCTTCGGAACTTTGGCCGGTAGCGCCGGGAATTTGCTGCTGTGTTTGCTGTACCTGGTGCAGTACATCGGCCGGAATCAACGAAGTAAGGCCAGTGGTAATAATACTGATTAACACAATCCATATTAAGAACTGTGTTAACCCTACAGCACCAATTCCGATAATCTTTCCCATCATTAATTGAAAAGGCTTTACTGAAGAAATAATTACCTCCGCAATGCGGTTGGTTTTTTCTTCCATTACGCCTCGCATTACCATAGCGCCATAAATAAACAAGGTGATATAAATAAGGAATGCGGTAAAGTAGCCAATAGAAGACGCAATATTAAAGTTGCTCTGTTGCAGTTTGCCGTCTTCTCCTTTTTTATTGGTAATTATAGAGACACTTTCTGCGTTGCTTTTAATAGAATCAATCAACCGCGGATCAATCTTCAATTCCTGGCTGATCATGTTATTTTCCAGGGCCCGGTCTATAGATTTTTCAATGCTTTCATTAGCCATGCGGCTTAAGCTTTTTTCAGTAATCAGTTTAAAGTTGTTGGTTTCATTTACACCACTATGCGGGGAAAATAATATAGCTGAAAAACCTTTTGCCACAAAGTTGCTGGTATCTACATCGGTTGTAAACTGGTAGGTTACAGTCTTGCTGCTTTCCAGATTCGATTTTAATAAACCTGATGGATCTACCACTGCAATTTTTTCATTACGCACATTTTTAATGGTAATGAGAATAACCGTACCAATGACGGCAGCAAATAGCAGGGGTGTTAGTATCGTGGTTAAAATAAAGGTTTTTTTACGAACGCGACTCAGGTATTCGCGTTTAATTACCAGCCATGTTTTGTTCATAGTAGTTAGTTTAAGCAGTTGTATTTTGAAATTGTCTGGATGCAGCAGTGCCTTCTACAAGGTTAATAAAAATGTCATTGAGCGAAGGCAGCAGTTCATTAAACGAAGTGATCGCCGCGTTTTGGTCAATAAAATAAGTTAATACATCATTGGGTTTATAGCCTTCGTTTATTTTGACAGTTAACGAATGATCGCTGTGTTGTTTTATAGTTTGAAACACCTTGCTGTCTGTATGTCCGGGCAAATTTTCAAAACTGATTTTGAAAAGGTTTTGCTTAAACTCCTGCTTCGCATCTTTCACTGTATTATCCAACAGCTTTTTTCCCTTATTTACCAGTACTATATGGTCGCATATTTCTTCTACCTGTTCCATGCGGTGCGTACTAAAAATAATAGTGGCGCCTTCTTTTGCCAGCCGGAATATCTCGTCTTTAATTACATTACTATTTACGGGGTCTAAGCCGCTAAACGGTTCATCCAATATGATTAATTTGGGCCGGTGTAAAACAGTAGTTACAAATTGAAGTTTCTGCGACATGCCTTTTGATAAATCTTCTACTTTTTTGTTCCACCAGCTTTGCATTTCCAATTTGATAAACCATTCTTTTATCAATTGCATGGCATCTGCCTTGCTAAGCCCTTTTAACTGTGCCAGGTACAAAGCCTGTTCGCCAATTTTCATCTTTTTATACAGCCCTCTTTCTTCCGGCATATAACCTATTTGCTCAATATCTTTTAAAGGCTCAAAAGGTTTTCCATTAAAAAAAATCTGGCCTTCATCCGGGTATAGTATTCCGGTAAGCATACGCAGCAAGGTGGTTTTGCCAGCACCATTCGGACCTAATAATCCAAACACGCTTCCTTCCTGCACAGTAAAGCTAATGTCGTCCACTGCTTTTTGCGTAGCATAATATTTTTTTAAATTTCGTAATTCGAGCATCATAGCGGCTTGTTTAAATTAGTGTGTATACAAGGTATGCAAAGAAATGGTAAATATATAGGCTAATCCCTGTTTAATGACCAGCGGTAATTTAAATTATGTGATCGATTTTAATACAGGCAGGAAGCGTTACCAAGCACACATCAATATTACATTTACAACCTTTGAAAGCATCCTTCTGCCAACTTATTTTAATGATTACTTTTTAAATAGTAAGGCAAGTGTAGCGGCTATTCTTTCACCATCCATTGCAGCACTTACAATACCACCGGCATACCCGGCTCCTTCGCCACAGGGATATAGGTTTTTAATTTGCGGATGCTGCAATGTTTCATGAACCCTGGGAATGCGTACCGGCGAAGAAGTTCGCGATTCTGTAGCTACTATAACTGCTTCGTTTGTAAAATAGCCTTTCATTTTTTTGCCAAATTCCTTAAAAGCAGTTTGTAAAGATAGATATACCGAAGCCGGTAAAACCTCTTTTAAAGAAGCGGAATGAATGCCCGGCAGATAACTGCAATAGGGCAACGTGGCAGAGGTGATATCTTTGGTAAAGTCAATCATCCGTTGTGCCGGTGCTACTAATTTTCCGCCACCTACGGCATATGCTTTTTGTTCCACGGACTGCTGTAAATACATACCTGCCAATGCGCCTTTATTTTTAAAAGGCTCAATATCTTTTTCTTCAATTGTTACTACAATGCCACTATTGGCATATGGATTATTTCGTTTAGAAGGCGACCACCCATTAACTACTATTTCTCCTTCGTTTGTAGCTGCAGGAGCAATAATACCTCCGGGGCACATGCAGAAAGAAAAAACACCTTTTCCGGTACGGGGCACCTGCTGCACCATACTATAAGAAGCCGGAGGTATGTACTCATTTCTTTCTGTAATATGATACTGCACACTGTCAATAAGCGACTGAGGATGTTCAATGCGAATACCTAAAGCAAACGGTTTAAATTCAATATCAACTTTCTTATCATGAAGCAGTTGAAAGATATCCCTTGCCGAATGCCCGGTAGCTAAAATCACTGCGTCAGCACTATATTCAGTTCCATCAGCAGTGATCACTTTCTTTATAGAATTTTTTTCAACAGTAAAGTCGGTTAGCTTTTTTTCAAACCACACTTCTCCGCCGTATTCTATAATTTTTTGGCGCATCGCGGTAATGATGTTGGGCAATTTGTTGGTGCCAATATGCGGGTGCGCTTCGTATAAGATTTTTTCTTCTGCGCCAAAATGTACCAATATGCTTAATATGCGTTGCAGGTCGCCACGTTTTGTACTTCTGGTATATAACTTACCATCGCTATACGTGCCGGCACCACCTTCACCAAAGCAGTAATTACTTTCGTTGTTTACAATGCCGTCTTTATTCATAGCAGCAAGGTCTCTTCTTCTTGCTCTTACGTCTTTGCCTCTGTCTAATATAATAGGTTTAATACCATTTTCGATTAAGTGCAATGCTGCAAACAATCCTGCTGGCCCGGCGCCTATAATGATCACTTTTGTATCGGAATGATGCACTTCTTTAAAGTGGAGCGGAGTTAGTGGTATGGATTGGCAGGGTTCGTTGATGAAAACAGTGGCTGTAATATGAAACCAGATCTGCTTACCCCTTGCGTCCAGCGATTTTTTTAAAATAGTGAATCCAGTAATTTCCGAAACTGCTACAGCGCAGGCCTGCGCCAGTATTTCTTTAAGTATTTCGCTAGTTGCTGCTTCAGATGGCAGCACTTTTATGGTGATGTTTTTTTGCATAGGTCAGGTAGCTATCCTGAAAGCTTTAAGGAGCAAATGTCACTAAAAAAAATTTACGCCGCATATGAACACGTATAAATTATTATTAATAATTTCTTTTTGTAAGTTGAACAAGGTTTTAATTTTTCAAATTCAATATGCCTGCAAAAATTTATATACATAATAAGGAAAACAGATATAAGCAATGGCTTATAGTCTAAAAAAAATTAGATTCCTATTTATTTTTAAAGTACTGAGGCTATAGTCCGAAAAAGAGTTGGAATATGTTGATAAATAAATATTTTTTTATCGCGATTTTCTATTTTTCAAATCAACTTTTTTGCCCTGCTATTAGTTCGCCATTTTAATATAAATAATGAAAGTTATGATTATCAAGTCGCTAGATTATTTGTATCTGCAGGGAAAAACAAAAATTAAATCGTGCCAAAAAAAATTATAAAAACAGAAGTAAGTAATTCTACGGTAGCTAGCAATTTTTTTGGTTAATAAAAATTTTTTTTTCATTTTCTTTTTATGAAATTCGTTCAACTGTCGCAAATCTTTTTTTACACATCGTGTGTACAAGTATTTGCGATCTGTTTGTCTTAATACAATTAAACTGCTTGTTGCACATGAATAAAAATGCCGAACAAGTTTGGACCAGCTGCCTGAGTATTATTAAGGATATTGTGGAGTGGCAACATTTTAGAACCTGGTTCGAACCTATAAAGCCGATACTACTTAAGGAGAATGTATTAATTATTCAGGTGCCCAGCCAATTCTTTTTCGAATACCTGGAAGAGCATTATGTAAACCTCCTTTCTAAAACGCTAAAAAGAGAGCTGGGTAAAGATGCCCAACTGGAATATCGCATTATGGTAGATGGTGGCAATAATTACAACAAGCCTGTAACAATTGATGTTCCCGGCCAGGGTTATAAATCGTTTTCCAATAATGAAATGGATTTTCCGTTAGTGATTAACAACCCGGTAAAAAATCCTTTTGTGATACCCGGCTTAAAGAAAATGCATATCGATCCTCAGTTAAATGCCCTGTACACCTTTGATGCTTTTATTGAAGGCGATTGCAACCGTGTAGCCCGCAGGGCTGGTAAAACCGTGGCAGAAAAGCCAGGCGCTAATTCATTTAATCCATTGGTAATATATGGTGGTGTAGGCCTGGGCAAAACGCATCTGGGCCAGGCAATAGGTAATGAGGTAAAGCGGCTGCATCCCAATAAAGTAGTGCTGTATGTAAGTTCCGAAAAATTTATCAACCAGTTTATAGATCATAGCCGCAATAATGCGATCAATGATTTTATCCATTTTTACCAGTTGATTGATGTATTGATTATTGATGACATTCAATTCTTCAACAAGGCAGAAAAATCGCAGGATGCTTTTTTTGCTATATTCAACCACCTGCATCAATCCGGTAAGCAGTTAGTGCTTACATCCGATAAATCGCCAAAAGATCTGGAAGGTGTGCAGGAACGTTTGTTAAGCCGTTTTCGCTGGGGATTGAGTGCCGATGTGCAGTTGCCCGACTATGAAACCCGCATCGAAATTTTAGAACGCAAAATGAAGAATGATGGTTTGGAGATGCCTAAAGAGGTAGTGAAGTATATTGCCTATAATATCAGCAGCAACATTCGGGAACTGGAAGGCGCTTTAATTTCTTTACTGGCCCAATCATCACTGAACAGAAGAGAAATTGATCTGGAACTGGCTAAAAAAGTATTACGCAACTTTATAAAAACCTCCAGCAAGGAAATTACTATTGATACCATACAAAAAATGGTATGTGACTACTTTGATGTGTCGTATGATAAATTGCTGCAAAAAACACGCAAACGTGAAATAGTGCAGGCCCGGCAAATTACCATGTACCTGGCAAAATCATTTACTAAAAACTCTTTAAAAACCATTGGCGAACATTTTGGCGGCAGAGATCATACTACGGTTATTCATTCTTGCCAAACCGTAAAAGATTTAATGGATACCGATGGAGTGTTTAGAGATAATGTAATGGAGTTGCAGCAAAAAGTTCAGTTGGCAGCTATGTAAACAACTGTAGTCGCAATTGTAAAATAATGAATTCCTTTCTATAGTATAAGCCCAAAAAATTGGGCTTAATTTTTTATAAATGGAGTTTTCAATATAAAATCTCTTTATTTTTGCAGCCCTTGCAAATAAGGCAAGGACGTAAGCCAATAAGGTGAGGTGGATGAGTGGCTGAAATCAGTAGTTTGCTAAACTGCCGTACGGGTTAAACTGTACCGCGGGTTCGAATCCCGCCCTCACCGCAATATTCAGTATCAATTTTTAAAGGCCTGAAAATCGAAAGATTTCCAGGCCTTTTTACTTCCCATATCTTTCAACACGGCAATATTAAAACAGGTTATACATTTACTCCTGATAATGAGGACCTCGTTTGCTTTTTAATATTGATGAAATTAAATAACGAATTGCAACCAATGAAAAGAAAAATTTTCAAAGTTAACCTGCTGATTTATGCCACAGTGGCGCTGCTATTCATTTCCTGCCAAAGCAGCAACACTTCCAATATAAATTCCATTGCAACAGATTCTGTATCAATCAGGCTTGGCAACGTTAGCTTTAACCAGCATTGTGCTTCCTGTCATAATTTTAAGCAGGATGGTATTGGTCCGCAGTTGGCGGGAATCACAGCGCTTGCATCTACGGCATGGTTGAAAGAATTTATAAAAAGCCCGAAAACGATATTAGAGTCAGGCGATGAAAAGGCCAAAGTTCTTTTTAATAAATACCATACAGTGATGCCAGATTTTGCGTCTTTACCAGATGTGGAAATAAACCGGATCATTGCATTTTTACAAACACAAAAAGCTATTACAAAAAAGAAAGAAAAGCCTGACCCTTTAGCCATAAAAAACCCGCTTCCTGAAGCTATTGCTCCTTCTGGTTTGACAGTGGATCTGCAACTGGTAACACAGTTTCCTTACACCAGTAAGGAGCAGCCGTTTACACGAATTTCCAAACTCGATTTTCCGCCACATAGCAATACTATGTTTATGTTGGATCAGCGGGGCATATTGTACGCCTTAAAAAACGGAAAGCCTGCAGTATACCTGGATATTGCTAAATGGAAACCTAACTTTATCAATACTCCGGGGCTGGCTACGGGCTTTGGCAGTTTCGCCTTTCACCCGGAATTTCAAAAAAATGGTCTTTTTTATACCACGCATACAGAAGCTCCCAACTCTAAGAAAGCCTATTTTAACTATAACGACTCTATTAAAGTTACTTTGCAATGGGTGGTATGCGAATGGAAAGAAGCGCACCCCGGCAGCTTTCCGTTTGCGGGCACGTGCCGCGAACTTTTCCGGGTTAATATGGTTTCAGGAATTCATGGTGTGCAGGAAGTTACCTTCAATCCACTGGCAAAAAAGGGCGATGAAGATTATGGCCAGTTATATATTGGTATAGGAGATGGCGGCAGCGTAGAAAATGGGTATCCTTTTCTGGCACATCGGCTAGATCGCATATGGGGCACCGTTATCCGCATAGACCCACTGGGCCACAATAGTGCTAACGGCCAGTATGGTATTTCACCACACAATCCATTCAGCAAAAGAACAGGTGCTGAAGCGCTGCCCGAAATATATGCCTATGGTTTCCGCAACCCGGACGGGTTTGCCTTTAACCCGGTTGACGGCGGGCTTTGGGAGTGTGAGTTTGGTCCGCGCGGTGGGGACGAGATTAACCTGATAAAAAAAGGCGGCAACTATGGCTGGCCCATACGGGAAGGCACTTTTGCTTTACATCCTTTGGGTAATATTAATAATGTTTACCATCTTCCTGGCAATGATTCTATATATCATATTACCTATCCTATAGCGCAATATGACCATGATGAAGGCAATGCAATAGCCGGTGGGTTTGAGTATGAGGAAACTGCAATTCCACAGCTAAAAGGAAAATATTTGTTTGGAGATATACCGAAAGGGCGTTTGTTTATGATCAATATAGGGGATATTAAGTTAAGCAGCCAGGCGCCCATCAAAGAATGGCAGGTAGCTGTTGATGGAAATCAGGTAACATTACCCAAACTATGCGGCAGCGACCGGGTAGACTTAAGGTTTGGTAAAGATGAAAAAGGAGAGATGTATTTATTTACCAAGCCAGACGGAAAGTTGTATAAATTAATGGCAGCGTATCAGCAGTAAATAGGCCGAAGATTTCTTTTACTATTAGTGCAATTAATTTACAGGTGATGTTTCATACGAACGTTTGCATCACAGCTTTCATAAACGTACTAAAAACACTTATAAAAGTTTGCTTTAAATTTTATATACGGATTATGCCATTAGATAATTATATTCGGTTTATCTATTTGTATAATTTTTTTAGATAAGACATAAAACAATTGCTTTTATGAAATCAAGCTGCTTAGCAATTTTATTCATTTTAATCGCAAAATTTTTGCCGGCGCAAAACACGGCTGTATTAAGTGCAGATTCGGCAAAAGGAACCATCAGCCGTTTTATTTACGGTCATTTTGCCGAGCACCTGGGCCATAGTATTTACGGTGGATTTTATGTAGGCGATACCAGCAAGATTGCCAATACCGCGGGGGTCAGGAATGATGTGATAGCTGCATTGAAAAAATTAAAAGTTCCGGTACTGAGGTGGCCGGGTGGATGTTTTGCCGATACCTATCATTGGAAGGACGGCATTGGCCCTAAAAACAAAAGGCCTACCATTGTAAATACCAACTGGGGCGGAGTGACAGAAGATAACAGTTTTGGTACACACGACTTTTTAAATATGTGCAAGCTCTTAGGCGCTGAGCCTTACCTGTCGGGCAACGTAGGCAGTGGTACCGTGCAGGAGCTAACCGATTGGGTGCAATATGTAAACTTTAAAGGCAAGAGCCCGATGTCTGATTTGCGCCGGCAAAACGGGCAGCAGGAACCCTGGAATGTAACATTTTGGGGTGTAGGAAACGAGGCCTGGGGTTGTGGAGGCAATATGACGCCGGAATACTATGCCAATCTGTACCGCCGCTATGCCACTTATATGACCGGCTACTCCGGCGGCAATCAAATGTTCCGGATAGCATCCGGCGCCAGCGATGCCGATTATCATTGGACAGAAGTGCTCATGAAAAATATACCGCTTCATTTAATAAGTGGTATTGCGCTGCACCATTATGCGGTGATAGACTGGAATAAGAAAAGTTCGGCAGCCGCATTTACGGAGCAGGAATATTTTACCACTATGCAACGGGCTCTGCAAATGGAAACGCTGGTAACAAAACATTCGGCTATCATGGATCAATATGATCCGCAAAAAAAGATAGCTCTGGTAGTAGATGAATGGGGAGGATGGTATGATGTGGAGACGGGCACCAATCCTGGTTTTTTATACCAGCAAAATACCATGCGGGATGCCATGATTGCCGGTGTAACGCTCAACATTTTTAATAACCACAGCGACCGGGTTCGTATGGCAAACCTGGCGCAAACTATCAATGTGTTGCAGGCAGTTATATTAACTGACAAAGCAAAGATGATCCTTACACCGACGTATCATGTGATGGAAATGTATAACGTGCACCAGGATGCACAACTAATACCTTTGACTATAAAAAGCAGCGATTACGTAATGGGTGCGGATAAATTGCCCGCTATATCGGGTTCTGCTTCTAAGGATTCACTGGGCAATACGCATATTTCGCTTGTAAATATTGATTCAAAAAACAGCCAGGAAGTGGTCATTACACTCCAGGGTAAAAACTATAAAGTAACAGGCAGCCGCATATTGGCATCTGCTAAACTACAAGACCATAATACATTTGAAGAGCCGGAAAAAGTGAAACCCGTTTCATTTAATGGCGTTAATATAAAAGGTTCGCAGCTTACCGTAAAAATGCCTCCGTTTTCTGTAGTAGTAATTACACTAAAATAAAAAACCAATATAGTTTACAGGGAAATATGCCTGGCATATTGCATGAATATTCCAGTTGTAAAACATCCTAATTTTGTTACCTGCAAATGCAAACCAGTGACTATGAAAAGATTCATCCCTATGCTTTTAATAGTATTACTTTCCTGCGATGAAAATAAGAATGAGGATGCAAAGCAGGATCTAGATCGTGCAGGCCGGTCTATTGAAAAAACCGTTGAAAAATCAAAACACCAAATCAAAGAAGCCGTGCAGGAGGTGAAGCACGATACCACCATAAAGAAAATAGGAGAGAAGATAAAAAGAGCAGGCGACCGGATTACCCATTAGGCATATGAATGCGTTGTATTGATATTGCTATTATTGATTCGCTAATTTAATATTAAGTTTTTCCTCAACTTATGAATAAGCCCTTAATGAGTCAGGTTGTTGATTTTTTCCGTAATTTATTTAGTACTAGCGATTGGCCGCCGCGCTGGCAATGCGGTACCTGGACACCCTTCCAAGGCTGGCTATATATTGTGAGTG
Organism: Chitinophagaceae bacterium; assembly: GCA_025924755.1. Classification (GTDB taxonomy): domain Bacteria; phylum Bacteroidota; class Bacteroidia; order Chitinophagales; family Chitinophagaceae; genus Flavisolibacter. Next base: position 16,963 of record JAICHT010000008.1, read on the forward strand.
ATTTGATGGTTTGGCTTGCCTATTTTTTAATGCCGCTTATCATACTCAATTATCTGTCTAAGAAAAAAGCAGGTGTAAAATTTCATAAAATCTACTTTTTATTTGCTGCGTTTATCCTGCTTTGCGGCTCTACACATTTTTTAGATGTGGTTATGTTTTGGGTGCCTATGTATCGGCTCAATGCGCTGGTGCGGTTTGCTACAGGTGTGGTTAGTTTGCTTACCGTGTACCAGATGGTAAATATTTTGCCCGAAGTGTTTAAGCAAAGAACTAACCTGGAATTGGAGAATGAAATTGCGCGGCGGCAGCTTGCCGAGGAGCAACTTGCGGAAGCCAACAAGGGGCTGGAAGCTTTTGTCTATATTGCCTCGCATGATTTGAAGGAGCCATTACGGAAAGTAAAAACATTTACCACCCTTTTGCAACAGGAGAATGCCGGGGTTTTTGATACTAAAAGCAAAGGTTATGTAGATAAAATAATAAGCGCATCGGGCAGAATGCAGTTGCTGATAAATGATGTGTTGACGCTTTCTTCCTTAAACGATGCTACCGAATTATCTGTTGTAAATATTAACGACACCATAAATAAAGCGTTAGAAGACCTGGAAGTACTCATTGAAGAAAAAGGAGCTATTATAAAAGTAGATGCACCGCAAATGGTGATAGGAAATGAGATGTATTTATCGCAATTATTTTTAAACCTGGTATCAAACGCTATAAAGTTTTCAGACAAACAGCCAACGATCACTATAACAGGAGAAGTAAAAGAAGGCACTGCGTTTATCTATGTAGCTGATAATGGAATTGGTATAGAGAAAAAAGACTTTAAACGTATTTTCCAGGCATTTGAAAGAGTGAATTCCAAATCGCAGTTCGAGGGTTCGGGTATAGGGCTGGCTATTTGTAAGCGAATTATAGATATTCATAAAGGTAGTATACAGGTTGCCAGCCAGCCGGGCATAGGCACTACTTTTACTATTCAATTGCCTGCCGCTTAAAAGATTTACATTGCAGGTTTATTTCGAAGCAGCATTGCAATTAAATTTTGCACATCTCAAAGAAATAATAACATTTTGTTTTTGAGTGTTAGCTTTTCAATCTATATTGTAATCAATTTTCTTGTTGACCCTACGAAATTTTAAATTCGGCTTTAACTGCTAATATGATTATAACGATGCTGTTTTTTTATTGGAATCGTAATAAATTTTGCATTGACTTTGATGCATACCTGAGGGGGAATATAGAATGATGACGCTGTATCAGTTTCGATTGTTGAGTGATGAGGACCAACTGGATCTTTTATATAAAGACGGAGTTTATATTGGTAAATTGCAAACTGAAGATGAATGGATTTTGCTTTACCAGCTTGAATGCTTTTATATAGAAGTAGTGTATAGCAAATACCGGTGCTTTATTATGCAGTTGCGTTGCTTCCGGTCTACCACCTTGCTCGATCCTTATTTACACCATATGAATGTTTCAAATCTTGTGCAATGCTAGGCAATTATTTTTTTATCTATTGCTGAACTTGCTATTTGTTTCTATAATTTTGCTACTAACAAGCCACCACCAATATGAAAAAATCCCTGAATGCTAAAAGCATAATATTATATGCTGATGACGACATAGATGATTTGCAATTAGTGCAGGACGCATTTGCACAATATAACGACCACGTAGAAGTAGTAACTGCTACTGACGGGGTGAAGGCGTTATCCTACATCGAAAGTATTTCGGCGTATGATCCGGCGCCTTGTTTAATTATCCTGGATATTAATATGCCCCGCATGAACGGTAAAGAAGTGCTGATGAATATTAGAGAAATGGACCGCTTTAAAGATATACCAGTGATATTATTTACTACATCTTCACAGCCGCAGGATAAAGCGTTTGCTGCTCAAAACAAAGCCGGCTTTATAACCAAACCTTTAGACATCAGGCAGATGGAAATCATTACCGATCAATTTATCAATCATTGTACCGATGAAGTAAAAAGGCATCTTAAAAGAAAGATCAGCGATCTCTAACTGTTTTAACCGGCGCTTTGCCTGATTATAAATAATAAAAAAGCCTCAGTATAAGCTGAGGCTTTTTTATTATTTACTTACAAGCCCCTTACATCTTGTCTTTCTTCATTTTCATGTTTTTGTGCATGTTCATCATTCCCATTTTTCCATCCATATACACGCACTGGCCGTCTTTAAGCATTTTAGTGGTGCCATTTTTCATCTTAACCGTACCATCTTTCATAACCGTAGTGCCGTTGCTCATGGTCATGTCCTCATTCATGTCCATAGATTCGCCACCCTTCATTACTGTCATCTTGCCGTTTTCCATCATCACACAGTCTTTCATTTTATGATCCATTTTATCCATACTTTTTCCAGCCATTTTATTGTCCTTCTTATCCTGGGCAAATGCGCCCATAGATATTGCAGTTAGCATTAAAGCAAAAAGAATTTTTTTCATATTGCAAAGTTTTAGAAAAGTTAGTGAATTTAATAGTAACTGACTTTTTTTAGTATCAGGATTTAAAGTTATATTATTGTTAGTAGCTGGTTTTAATGAAAAATCATTTTAATGCGTGAATCCACATCATTTGGCTTGGAAATTTTAATGTCATTATGTATAATTGTGCCGCAAGCAATTGTTACTTACTATGGAAACCAACGCTAATTCTCTTTCCGAATCTTTAACCGATGGATTAAATGAGGGCGCCGTTTATGCGCACCTGATTACTTACCTTAAACAAAACAAATACAAAATTATAAACGACAACAGCGAGGATGAAATAAAGAAAAGTCATCATATTGTGGCTGTTTCTAAAACCGGGCGCAAAGAAGTAATTGAAGTAAAATCAAATTATACAGAGCGGCATGATGGATTGAAAAAAGAGCAGGAAAAGAAAACCGATTTAAAGCAACAGGCAAAATATTGGTTTAGCGAAGCATTGCTTTCATCATTTGTAAACTTTGGCCGGTATAGTATAAGTGGAAAAGTAACACTGGCACTGGGTGTTCCGGACACTGAGCGGTACCAGCAGATTATTGAAAAGGTACAGGAATACTTTACTGCCAACAACCTCAATCTCAAAGTGTATATGGTAGCGGATGATGGAAAAGTAAAGGTACACAACCTGAACGAGAATGAATTGAGGTCAAAAAAGTAAGCTGCAAATTTTGTAGTGGTACTATGGTTTGTATATAACGACTATTGGTTTAGATACAATTTTTGTGCGGCCATAAAACTAACGGCCTAAACTTTTTTAGCGGTTTCTTTCCTTTTTATTTTATGTAAAAGCTTGTTTACTTTACGCGGCGGATGTTCTTCATCGCCCAGCAAAATGCCCCAGGGTTGCAGCCCATCTACCCGGTCAAAAATAACTTTAGCAATGGCTATATATGGTATTGACAAAAACATACCGGGTATCCCCCAAATCATTTCACCGGCAATAACACCTATAATAACAATCAATGGATTTACTCTTACCTGGGAACCTACAATTTTAGGCATCAAAAAATTGCTATCAAATAAATGTATGCATATAATAACAATAGCTACAAACAATGCATACCTGCTTTCGGACGTAGAGAATGTAATACTCACACTTATTAAAAGAGCGGTAAAGATGCCTATATATGGTATTACATTAAAGATGCCTACCATCAGGCCCAGCATAAGGGCATACTTTATCCCCAGTATAAAGAAGGCCGTGCAACCAATAGCTGCTACAATTGTCATTTCGAAGAAAAGCCCAAGGATATATTTTTTGATGATGTGCTTTACTTGCTCAGAGATATCGTAGATAATGGATATATACTTTTCTGAAAAAGCCGCTACTACAAAACGCATTAACAACCGGCGGTAATAAAGTAAAAAAAAGGTATAGATAAAAATAAACACCAGGAACAACACAATAGCCGATACTGATAAGATCGTTTGCTCTACAATAACTCCGCTTGATTTTAGAAGATTTTTTCCGGCATTGTTGATATAGGTAGTTTGTTTGGCAATATTAATATGCAAGGTGTTTGCAGCCCATTTTTGAATACCAGAGGTTAATACTGAAAGCTGGTCTTTGAGCTGTGGCCACTCCTGGCTTAGCGAAGCAATCTGCGAACCCAATATATATAGTATTAATGCCGCAAAAGCAAAGAAAATAATTACAGAAAGAATAGCAGCGACACCACGGGGAAGCTTCAGCCTGTTTTCCTGGAAGTTGGCCAGCGGCAGCAGTAGCAATGAAAACAGCAGCGAAAACAATAATGGCGTCAGTATATCTTTCCCTAATATAGCAAGGTATCCTGCGGCAATCAATATCACAAGTACAAAGGCAAGCTTGGCGTAAAAGGGTAACGTAACTTTTGGGTTCATAAAGCGTTATTAATACTGTTCAGTATATCAAGCTATCAAATACTATACTGTTTATTGAAATATAGAAAATAAGAGCAATCTTTCTTAGTTGGGTTAAGTTTTATTTAAGGGAATGTTGCCATTATAATCTTACCATTTTATTAATTAAACCGTAGTTCCGATATAGTATCCTAAACACATTACGGACGCTGCGGCAATTGTATTTTATTTAAGAACCAAAATGCAATAGTCAGGCTACCCGGCACGTTTCTTCACCATTATGTTATAAGATAAAACAGCAGTCATGCAAAAGGTTTATTTACTGCTTCGCAGCAATCAGCAAACCGGCCCATATACTATTGAGGAGTTAAACCAACTGGGTTTAAAAACCAATGACCTGATATGGGTGGAAGGAAAAAGTGCCGGCTGGTCTTACCCATCAGAGATTGAAGAATTAATTCCTTTTTTAAGCCCGCACCTAAAAGAAGCTGCTATGCGGCCGGAAGTGGCTATGGCTGCGGAACACATGCATGATGCATATATGCCACCACCTACAAGAAAGACGGCTGTTGCAAAAGCAGCGGCACCTCATAAAATATTTATCTCTTTGCCCGGACAGGCTGCTACCGCTACTGCTGCCATTCAGGAACCTTCGCCTGAAGAACTGTTGGAACAAAAGGCTGAAATGTTGCGGCGCAGAGCACAGGCTTACAAACCCGAAAACAAAGTGCCGGCAGACAGCAATCCTGTAACAACCAAGTACGCCCGTTCTTTAGCTGATATAGAGGAAGATTACACTTCGTGGGTGTACCAGCAAAAAACTAAAAAGAAAGCGCCGGTTTCCAGGAGGAACTTAACCATAGCAGGCATAGGGGTGATATTGCTTATGGCCGGGTATGGCATAACCAAATTGGTGACTTCTAAAAGTGCAGAACCGCAAAGCGTTGCAGCAAAAAATAATCCTCAAGCCTTGTTATCTCAACCTGCCACAGAGGAACCACCTCCAACAGAGCCCGCTGAAAATAAAGCGAAAAGCACTATACCTGCTAATACTAAAATTGAACGTAAAACTATAGTGGAACACCCGGCTACCAAGTCAAAAAAAGTAACATATATTCCGGTGCGGCAATCAACATCTAAAGCAGCAGGTCCGGAAATTAACTCTAAAATGGAGGCGGCAGAAACAACTACAAATACAAACCGTACATCAGCCGATATTAAAAAGTCCGATGCACCGGAAGCAACCGCGCAAAAGAAAACTTTGGGAGAGAAGATTGACGGTTTTTTGGATAAACTTAAACGTAAGAAAACAAAAAATGCGCCTGCAGAAAACCCTCAAACGCCCAATACTACCGATGCAGGCGGAGAAAGGAAGGCAATACACCGAGGCGATGGCACTACTGCTACTGAAGCTAACCTTGCCAATTATATTGATATTACACCCAGTGAGCCACAGGATAACTGGATGATGGGAATTCATGGATTGAAGATTACAGTTCGCAACAGAAGCAGCCAAACTGTACAAAATGCAGCCGTGGAAGTGCGTTATTATAATGATCAGCAAGAACTGCTGGATAAGAAAATTATAAACATTGCCAATATACCTCCAGGCCAATCGGCGAACGCTGCGGTTCCGGATCACCGCTTAGCCGACCATACTGATTATCAGTTATTGTCTGCAAATTAAGGCACCTGAAATCGTGTGTACGTTTGCCTAAAATTGCACTGAAATATGTAAGACGAAAACATATTGCTGCTTTGCGAAGAAACATTTTGTGTAAATAGTTCAATTCCTTAGCTTTGCGCTCCCACAACAGAAAAGGTTTGAATTTTAAGGTTCAAATTGAAATATGGTGTGACATAGAATCGGGAAGTAGCGCAGGCCGGTAGCGCACCTGGTTTGGGACCAGGGGGTCGCAGGTTCGAATCCTGTCTTCCCGACAACTAATTAGCGCAAATACTTTATTATTAAGTTTTTGCGCTTTTATTTTTAAGTTAGGGAGTAAAAGGGGAGTAAAAATTAAAGATTTAAGATATTGTTTTAGGATATGCTATTACTAATTAGGTATTTACTGAAACCTACTTTACCATTACCCCGTTCATCAACAAACATATTGCTTGATTCGGCTGATAAAATTAGGCTTAGCTTGTTATTGTCTTCACGAATACAAATTTTTTCCCACTGTTCTAAAAGATAGGCTACTGGCACTCTTAATCTGTGCGCCTCAAGACTATAGTTGACAGACACTGTAAGGTAAATTTTTTGCCGATGAAAAGAAAAGGAATTAAGTAGCTGTAAGTTTTTCTCTTAAGACTTCATAAGGTGTTTTTCCTTTCAGGGCTGCATTGGGGCGATGGTAGTTATAGAAGTTTTCCCATTCTTCCAGCTTTTTCAAAATATCTATATCATGCGTGTATTCAATTAACTGATAGAACTCTCTTTGATCGGTAAGATGCGATCGCTCCACCTTTCCATTTAGATGAGGAGAAGCTTTTTTGATGTACACATGCCGGATGCCTAAGTCTTCACAGTGCCAGTGAAACAAAGCCTGGAACTCATGGCCATTATCTGTTTGTATGGTATGGATGCGAAAAGGAAATTTTACTCGTACCCGGTCCACAAAACGGGTGGCATTTTCCTTTGGGTGTGCTTATCATAGATGTATAAGGCTCGGGCTCGGGTAGCATCATCAATGGCTGTATATTGATAACGTTTACATTCATTTTTAGTAAGCCAATCTGTATAGGTGAAGAATTTTACATCGATTTGAATTCGATGCCCCGGCACCTGCTTTTCATAGCGCTTAAAGGGCTCCATAGAGCGCTTCCTTTGGTGCTGGGGAAGCCGGTTAAGGCCATTTCCTTTCAGCACACTATACACACCACTATGAGAAACTTTGATGTCATGGTAGCGCTTTAAATACCAGGAGATGCGCAGTTGGCCTAAGTAGTAGTTGGTTCTTAAATAAATAATCAATTCTTCCACGTGCTTTGGTACCCTGATCTTTGGGTTTTGGGGACAGGGTTTGCTGTTAATTAAAGCTTTCTCACCTTCTTTGGCATAATCCCGCTTCCATTTGTAATAGGATTCCCGGGAGATGCCAAAGAACCGACAAGTTTTAGATACGTTCTTATGTTCTTTTCCATAAGCCAAGATCTTCAACTTATGGTGAACGGTAAAATGAGCATTTATATTCATACATAGACATTTAGCTAGTAAGGTAAAAACTGTCAGCCAAAGTCTCTGTTTTCATAAAACTGCGTGATTTTTTACAAACCGACTATTTACCTAAGGCAAGAACCAGCAGCGGGTTAAGTGCTATACCAGGTGGTGCAGCGCTGTATGATTATAATGTAAGGTTAATTACTACTACTCATATAACAGGGGACGTATTATACAATACCGGCTTGGAAGAGGTAAAATGAATAAGAGGTGAAATGGAAAAAGTAAAAACATCCGTTGGATTTAAAGGTGATTTGAATGTTTATTTGGAATACCTGCGCAGCGATCCACAATTCTTCCCTTACAAAACACCTGAAGAAGTGCTTGCCGCTTACAGAGCTATTCAACAGAAAATAGACCCTGCACTGCATACGCTTTTTTTACATACACCTAAAACACCTTTTGAAATCCGCCAAACCGAGGCATTCAGGGCAGCCTCAGCATCTGCAGAATACTTTGCTGGTTTGCCCGATGGTAGTCGTCCGGGCATCTTTTATGTACCAATAGTAGAGGCAACCAAAACACATGTTGCAGAAGAGTCGCTGTTTGCTCATGAAGCTATTCCCGGGCATCATTATCAAATCATGCTGCAATACGAGAATGATCATTTACCTCAATTCAGGCGTCATGGTGGATTCACAGCTTTTATGGAAGGCTGGGGCTTATATAGTGAAAGCCTGGGAAAAGAACTTGGTTTGTACACTGATCCCTATCAAAAAATGGCAAATTTATCAGAGGAAATTCACCGGGCTATACGGCTGGTAGTAGACCCGGGGCTGCATACAAAAGGATGGACACGGGAACAAGCAATCAAGTATATGATGGATAATGAACCCATCAGTGAGCAAGAGGCAACAGCAGAAATAGAACGCTACATGGCTATTCCAGGGCAGGCAGTTGCCTATAAGGTAGGAGCCATGAAGCTGCAGGCATTAAGAACGAAGTATGCAAAACAGTTAGGGAGTTCTTTCAATATAGCCGCCTTTCATGATGAAGTTTTAAAAGATGGTGCTATGCCTTTGGATATACTGGACGAAAAGATGAATGCATGGGCAAAAACGCAAAAGAAATAAGGCATGGTTGCCGAAGGGCTTTTTGCTATCCGCACCTTATTATTGACAGGCAGCATATAACATGAGTGTTTGCAATATGTCGGCGGACGGAACGCGGCTCAAGAGCAGTTTTTCAACAAAGCTTTATATCTTTAACCAAGGCGACGGTAATTCTATTGCCGCCACATCCAAACACTTCGGCGTTAGCGGTCATTGTAAAGCGACACCCTACAAATATTGAACAGACAAAAATGCAAGAAACAAAAGGACTTTTAACCCAAATAAAACAGCACGAAAAACTTGCAATTAGAGTAAATTCTAATTTAAATAATAACTTGTCTGCTGATGTAATGAAAATGCTTACCCAACCTCACAGAAAAGCTAATTATTTTTTTGTGTTTGTTGAAAGCGGTTCACTAACTCATAAGGTTGACTTAAGCGATTTGACAATTACAAACGGGCAATTGTTTTTTGTTTTGCCTAATCAAATTCATTCTGTACCTGCACAGAAGAAAGATGACATTGAATGTTTCAAAATGAGTTTTGACCAAAACTGTTTGTCTTTACTTCCGAAACAATTTTCTTTTTTAATCAATCCATTAAACTCACAAATCATTTCATTTGACAGTGATTCAAGACAACGAGTAAAAATACTTTTTGAAATACTCAA
>JAICHT010000009.1 GCA_025924755.1 Chitinophagaceae bacterium
AAGGTTCGAATATTGCATTTTGGCTGCAACACCTGCATCATCTCCGCCATTTTTAGGCGAAAAAGTATTGACATCATTTTTGCTTAGAGCGAGTTCTGTTTTCACACTGTTTTTATCATCAATCTGGTATTCGGTTCCTACGCTTATCAGTTGCTGTTTCTTAGGAGTCACCAATACTGTTACCGGTTCATATCTTCCCTGCTTACTGCCGCCATTTGGTGCTATAAACCGGTATACTTTACCGTTGGCATTATTGGCAGAATCAGGCACGTAGTTTCCGTTTCCCTGTCCCACATCAGCAAACGAAAGATTGTATTTTGCTGAATCCGAACTGGATGAATACTGGTAAAAGGAATCAATGCTGTTTCCATTATTATAATAGCTTTTTGCATATAATATTTTGCCGGCGGAAAAAGTATCTAACGCCGCAGTGGGATAATATGCTTTATTGATACTATCGCCAATATCATACAGAAACTGCCGCTGTTTATTATCAAGGGTTTGGTTAATCTGCGAATTCTTTGCATCACTGTTATTAAATGCCGCTACTTTAAATTTTAATTTATTATTGACGGTTACAGACTGGTAAGCATACAAATTGGCATTTAAAAAATTACGGTCGGCATATTCAAATTCCACTTGTATGCGGGAGTCTTTGGTAATCATATGGCGGGGCATAAACGTTACTTCTGCCGTATTGTAGTTGATTACGTAATCCTGGTCTTCACCGCGTTGCAACAACTCGCCATCTAGAAAAACTTTTTCAGTTCCGGCCAATACAATAAAAAAAATCTCATTGTTAGCACCTGTCAACCGGTAAGGTCCCTGGTTACCTTCCAACCCCTGAAAAACATTGCGGGTAAATTTTCCTTTTGCAATAGAGCCGCTTACCAGCGTCTTCGATTGCAGTTTCGGTGTAATTTTATTGGCAGACTGAAACGATATACCTTCCAGCCTTTTGTAAAAATTTAAAAAGTACATATCATTTTGCCGGATGTCAATATCACCCAGGTTTAACTGCCAGCCCCGCTTTTTAAACTGTAAAAACACCTGGTCGAATTCATTGAGTTGTTGGGTAGTTCCATCGGGTTGAATGGGAATATTATTATCGGTTATAGCGGCGGCCACTTCAATACTATCAGCCAGCATACCATTGAGTTGTAAGTTCAAATTAGAGTTTACTACCGCATCCTGGTTATTGCCAAATGATATGCCTCTTCCAAAACTGCCGTTGTATTGGATGTTTCCAAAATCGAACATACCCCTGGAAGCCGAACCTGCGTTTGCATTAAATTCAAATGGCTTTGCATAAAAATTGCCTACCACACTGTCAAAATTGATACGTTGCGCTACTGCATTTAACTTATAAGGAAACACACGATAAACTACAGAAACACTATCCTGCGGAGGCTTTGACTTCCAATATAAAATAGCATGGATGTAATCTATACGATACAAACTGTCTTCAATATTTACAATGCGGAACGTTTTTGGAACAATGCTCACCGTATCGATATTGATACTATCTTTTGCAACTGCAAATTTTCTTATGCGGAGATTAGAAGTAGAGTTTGCAACAGGCATCTGAGCATAGCCGGCACTGGCACAGGCGAGTAGGACGAGTATCAGAAATATACGGCCGGAAGCAGTCAAAACGTTGTTGGTTTTTCAGGAAGCGTAAATATGCTACTTTTTATTGTCTTAATATAGCACTAATTGTTAATTAGTGCAACAATAGCAATTTTAATATCAATAAAAAAAGCTCCGGTTGGAGCTTTTGAAAATAGTATATACGAAGTGTGTAAATTATTTTTCAGATGATAATCCGGCCATCAGGTAATCTTTATTCATCCGCGAAATATTGGTAATCGAGATCTCTTTCGGGCAAACCGCTTCGCAGGCGCCGGTAAAGGTGCAACTGCCAAATTGCTCTTTATCCATTTGGGCTATCATGCTCAGCACACGATCTTTACGCTCGGGCTGGCCTTGTGGCAATAAACCCAAGTGGGCAATCTTAGCCGATAAAAATAAAGAAGCCGAAGCATTTTTGCAGGCAGCTACACAAGCGCCGCAGGCAATACAGGCCGCCGCGGCAAAAGAAGCATCTGCCTTAGCTTTTTCGATAGGGATTGAATTACCATCTACCGCATTACCGGTATTAATGGATATAAAGCCGCCAGCCTGAACAATGCGATCAAAGGCCGAGCGATCGGTTATTAAATCTTTAATTACCGGGAAACCTACAGCCCGCCAAGGTTCCACTACTATGGTATCGCCATCTTTAAAAGCCCTCATATGCAATTGGCAGGTGGTAGTAGCATGCCAGGGTCCGTGTGGACGACCGTTGATATGCATGGAGCACATACCGCAAATTCCTTCGCGGCAGTCATGGTCAAAGGCAATCGGATCTTTACCTTCTATTACCAACCGTTCGTTTAATATATCAAACATTTCAAGAAATGACATTTCAGAAGAAATACCATTTACCTGGTAGGTTTCAAACCTGCCTTCACTTTTATTATTCGCCTGACGCCATACTTTGAGCGTCAAATTCATAGTGTAATGTTCCATGCTTTCTTATGCGGTGTTCTTTTTTTTCAAATAATTTAAATAGTCTTTATGCCGTATTCTTCTTTTTCCTGCTACCGGAAAGTTGTACCAATATACCCAGGCATCAATCTGTTTTCCATCCTGCAAGGTGATGGTTTCTTTATTTCTATAATATTCCGATTTGCTTAATTCTTTAGGATTATATCCTTCGTATGCATCTAATACCTTTAAAACTTTTTTGGGATTATGCAATTTAATCACCTCGCCTTTTATCGTGCTTTTGGCATTTTTCTCTGCCGGTAATGCTGCCGGGTAATCGCCAATATCATATAGCTTTCCTTTAATCTCCGAAGTGCCCAACCACTCAATATTATCTTTTATCTGGTCCTGAACCGGTATATTAAACCCGTTTCTTAATGTACCATAAACAAACAAATAATAAGAAGGATCATTTTTCATTAGTAAAAGAATTGTAAAGTAATTTACTCAAATTCTTAAAGCCATAATCATTTACATACTGCATACACCTGGCCGATTTCCGGATAGCTTCTAAATAGTATGCGAACAACTGCTGGATCTCCAGTATGCTCAACTGATTCAACTTTTCCAGCGTAGCTATAAATTCAAAGAAGTTTAAAAAATCGGTCAGCTTTTCTTCCTTTTGATAATTACTGTCGGCAGCTAATTCGCTATCCAGCATATCAAAATCAACCCACTTCCGTACTTCTTTGTAATTATCGCTTTCGTAAAACTTTTCAAATAACTCTTTCAGCCACTCCGACCGTTTGGTTTTGGTCTGATTTCTATAGCTCAATGCTGCAATTACAATTCCTATAGCTGCCGCAACTTTTGATATAATATCTATCCAATCTTTGAAGCTGTAATGCATTATTTATAACTCCGCTGTGTCGGCTTCACTACCTCGTATTCTAATTCCTCCTTATGCAATTCCCACTTATGATCTCCAACATATTCCCAAGCGGACACATACATAAATTCCGCATCGTGACGAAGGGCTTCTCCTTCTTCTGTTTGCGACTCTTCTCTAAAATGACCGCCGCAGCTTTCGGCACGCTGCAACGCATCTTTGCATATTAACTCGCCCAATTCTATAAAATCCGCCACACGTCCGGCTTTATCCAGTTCGGGATTAAAATCTTTTATTGCTCCGGAGATTTTCAAATCGCTCCAAAACTCTTTTTTTAATTGTTGAATTTCTGTAATAGCCTCCTGCAAACCTTGTGCATTGCGGGCCATACCGCATTTATCCCACATAATTTTACCCAAGCGCTTATGAAAACTTTCAGCCGTTTGATTGCCTTTGATATTCATTAAGGTTTCCAAGCGCTCTTTTACAGCAGCTTCTGCATCTACAAAAGCAGGGTGGCTGGTAGGTATCACTGCAGTTCCTATTTCATTGGCCAGGTAATTACCTATAGTATAAGGAATTACAAAATAACCATCTGCCAGACCTTGCATCAATGCTGAGGCTCCTAAACGGTTTGCGCCATGGTCAGAAAAATTACATTCGCCTAAAGCATATAGGCCTTGTATGGTAGTCATTAGTTCATAATCAACCCACAAGCCACCCATCGTATAATGTACTGCCGGGTAAATACGCATTGGCACTACATATGGATTTTCGCCTGTGATTTTTTCATACATATCAAACAGGTTACCATATTTCTCCTTTATTACTTCCTTGCCAAATGTAATTATGGTATCAGCATCTACGTTACTTAATCCGCGTTTACTTGCTTCCACATGTCCGTATCGCTCAATAGCGGACGCAAAATCAAGATAAACCGCTTGTTTGGAAGTGCCCACGCCATAGCCGGCATCACATCGTTCCTTTGCTGCCCGCGATGCCACGTCCCGAGGTACGAGGTTCCCATAGGCGGGATATCTTCTTTCTAAATAATAATCTCTTTCCTCAGCCGGAATTTCATTGGGTTTTCTGTTGTCGCCTTTCTTTTTTGGAACCCATATTCTTCCATCATTCCGCAACGATTCAGACATTAAAGTAAGTTTCGACTGATGCTCGCCGGTAACCGGTATGCACGTAGGGTGGATTTGTGTATAGCACGGATTGCCAAAGTAAGCGCCTTTTTTGTGTGCTTTCCATATAGCCGTAGTATTGCTGCCCATAGCATTGGTAGACAAATAAAACACATTACCATAACCTCCGCTGCACAGTAATACGGCATGACCAAAATGCCTTTCCAGTTCGCCGGATATTAAATTTCGTGCAATGATTCCTCTTGCTTTGCCATCGATCATCACCAGTTCCAGCATCTCGTGGCGGGTATACATGGCTACATTACCTAACGCTATCTGGCGCTCGAGGGCCTGATAGGCGCCAATTAATAACTGCTGACCGGTTTGCCCGGCTGCATAAAAAGTACGCTGTACTTGTGTACCACCAAAAGAGCGGTTACTTAACAATCCGCCATATTCACGGGCAAAAGGTACGCCCTGTGCCACACATTGATCAATAATATGTGCACTCACTTCTGCCAGGCGGTGCACGTTTGCTTCCCTTGAGCGGTAATCGCCACCTTTTACCGTATCATAAAACAACCGGAAAACAGAATCGCCGTCATTTTGATAGTTTTTGGCTGCATTGATACCACCTTGTGCCGCAATGGAGTGGGCACGCCGTGGTGAATCCTGAAAACAGAAACATTTTACTTTGTATCCCAGTTCGCCTAAAGAAGCTGCTGCGGAGGCACCCGCCAAACCACTACCAATTACAATTATTTCTAACCGGCGTTTGTTGGATGGATTTACCAGCTTTACATGCCCTTTATAATCTTCCCATTTATCATCTAATGGGCCTTCGGGGATTTTTGCATCAAGCATATAATGTGAGTCTATTAATTGAATCAATTTATTGTGTAATCAACTTTTGTAATACTATGTATCGCTCCTTGTATCGAACACTTGTAGGTTCTGCTAATCATGCAACTTTAATTGGGGCTTACCCAATGAAAATACATACTGATTGGCATCAGCGCAAACAAAGTGCAAACCAAAATAGAGAAACCATACCCGATACTGTTTAGCATTGCCAAATATTTTTTATTATACACACCCATCGTACGAAAGGCGCTGGTAAAGCCATGCACTAAATGATAGGCCAGTGAAATACAGCCCAGCACATATAGTATAACCACTATCGGATTTTGAAAAACTTCAAACATCCGTAAAAACAAATTATGTACTTTGACAGTACCCTTATTGTAGGTTACTTCCTGTAAGTTGCTTGTGATGCGGGAAGGCACCCAAAAATGCGATATGTGCATAATTAAGAACAAGAAAATAAGCGTACCTAATATGGCCATAGAGCGGCTGTACCATTTGCTGCCGCGGTTACCTAAGCTAACATTATAACCCTGACCCCGCTTGCTTAAATTTTTTGCTTCCAACACATAGCCTTGTACAATATGCACAATAATAAAAAGGAACAACCCTATTTCCATAATACGGATAACAAGGGCCGAACCCATAAAATGAGCCGCCTTATTAAACATTTCGCCATTATCAGTAGGATCAAACCAGCGCAGGTCGTAAAAAATACAGGAGTTTAAACCCACATGCACAATCAGGAAAGAAATAAGAAACAAACCCGTTAAAGCCATCACTATTTTTTTTCCGATAGCAGATGTAAAGAAGTAAGACCATTTCATATTGGAAACAAGAGGTGTTGAAAAATTACCCGCAAAGGTACGCCGCGATTACCAAAAAACTAGAACTATTAATAAATTTTTCGGTTCACAATGGCAGCCGCTGCATTATTTCGTTGTCTATTTTTTTAAACAAATGAAAAGGCGTGTAGGTTCGCCAGTTTGGTAAATTCATTAACTCTACATAGTAATTTATTTTGGCTTTTTTGAAATCGTGCTGCGTAGCTTCCGGCATATTAAGGCATACAATCCAACCGGCTTCATCGCTCACTTCTTCGTGCCACTCCTGATAATAATCTTTATCGCCGCTATGATAGTTCAACACATTTTCAGCAATCAATATAAACTTGGTAATTCCTTGTTTTTCAAATACGTCTATCACATCCCGCTTCAGCGTCATAATATCATTTTCTATAGCATCGTTCCATTCGCCTATGAGTTCTATAATCACATAGTTTTCGGTATAGTTTGCCTCTAAAACTTTCAGGTAAAGGGTGCGGCTGCCAAAATCATCCCACTGCGGATGAATGTAATAGTTGTATACGGTAAGCGAATATTCAAATTCCGAATACTCTCTTCCATAAAATGGCGACTGCTCATCTTCCTCACTTACATAAATATGCCGCCAGTTATAATATGGTTCAATATCGTGCATGAATAAAATTTGTGAATTGAAAACGAATTTTTAAATCGTTTGTATGCATCTGTTAAATTTATTTATTCGCTTTAATGATCTACTGCTTTTTTTACACTACCATATTGAAGCAATAATCTTTTTGCTTCCGCATAATCTTCCATTTTTAATTTTTCCATTATCATTTTTGTACCACGGTCAACCAGCTTTTCATTGGTCAATTGCATATGCACCATTTTGTTATCTTCTACCCTGCCCAACTGTATCATTATAGTAGTGGATATCATATTCAATACCAGTTTTTGGGCCGTGCCGCTTTTCATCCGGGTGCTGCCGGTTACAAATTCTGGCCCTACTTCCACCTCTATTGGGTATTGCGCTTCTTTGGCTAACGGCGAGCCGGTATTATTGGTAATGCATCCGGTGATAATGTTGCTTTTATTGCATTCCTTCAAAGCTCCAATTACATAAGGCGTAGTGCCGCTGGCTGCAATGCCGATCACTACATCTTTATCAGTTGCTGCATATTCCTGCAGGTCGAGCCAGCCCTGCGTGGTGCTGTCTTCTGCATTTTCCACTGCCGTTGTTATTGCCTGATTACCACCGGCAATAACAGCTATTACCAACCCATATGGCACTCCGTATGTAGGCGGGCATTCGCTGGCATCTACTATAGCCAATCTGCCGCTGGTACCGGCGCCTATGTAAAACAATCTTCCACCAGCAAGCATTTTATCTGTTATCACTTCTACAAGTTTCTGAATTTGTGGTATGGCTTTTTCAACCGCTTCCGGCACCAGTTTATCTTCTTTATTTATAGAATGCAATACTTCTGATATGGGCATCTTCTCTAAATGCCGGTATTTACTTGGCCTTTCTGTTACTCTGTCAAAACCGTCGGACATTCAATTAATAGTTTTATAGTATCATTTAATAAATTATTAGGAATTATGATATGCTACCAGTCCCTGCATTGGATTTTTTAAAACGCTGCCAAGCTCAAATTCATAAGTTCTGCACAACTCCTGAAGCACATCTTTAAATCCGAAGGCCACGCTTCCTACAAAGCTCACCGGCAACGACCATACTTCTCTATACTTGCACAGATGCGTAAAGAAAAAATCGTTAAGCCCGTCTTCTAAAATATTTTCCACCATATAATGTCCCCTGTTTTCTGCCAGAAACATCGCAAAGCAGGCCAGGTATCGGTTGGGCAGCGGCTCCTTATATACTTTTTCCAAAATCTCCACTGCATTGGTTACAAACTGCGCATCAAAGCGGGACCGCAGGTCGTCGTCGAAGGTGTTGTATAAATAATATTGCAATACTTTTTTGCCCAGGTAAGCCCCGCTGCCTTCATCGCCCAGCACATACCCTAAACCGGGACTGTTTTTGACGATCTTTGTTCCATTATAATAGCAAGAGTTGGAGCCGGTTCCCAATATGCAGGCAATGCCTTTATTATGGCCGCACAGGGCTCTTGCCGCCGCAGTCAGGTCGTGGTTTACTTCAATAGCTGCATCCCCGAATACTTCTTTTAAAGCAGTTTTTACACTCCGGGCGTTTTTGGGGCTGGCACAGCCAGTGCCGTAATAAAACAATTGTTCTACCTCCACGTTTTTAAGTTGTGAAGTCAGCTCATTTCTTAAAAGGTCGGCTATTTGCAGGGTAGATAAAAAGTAGGGGCTAAAACCCTGGGTATAAATCGTTTTCTTTTTACCATTATTTATCAAACACCATTCTGCTTTGGTAGATCCACTATCGGCTATTAAGGTAACTGGCATCATTGGTAAGTGCTTAAAGTATTGTTGTAAATAAATGCCAAAACGGTATGGTTATATCAAATCGACTATTTTGCATTTAAATTACAAAGTAACAGCAGACAATGAGGAATAAAAAATTCCAAGTGTGGTTGCCATTAGCGTTTTCCCTGATAATGATATCAGGGATGTTCTTTGGTTTTAAACTGCACCAGCAAACAGGTACCGCAAAAAGCTTTTTTGCAACCGACCATAGAAGCGCTTTGCAGGAAGCGATAGACCTGATAAAAACAAGATATGTGGACTCTGTAAAAGTGGATTCGCTTCAGGATAATGCGATGCAGGGAATTATGAGCGAACTGGACCCACACTCCGTATACATACCAGCCTCCGGGGTAAGCGAAGCAGACGAAGATATTATTGGCAATTTTGAAGGCATTGGCGTGGAGTTCAATATATTTAGCGATACCGTAAATGTGCTCTATGTAGTGCCCGACGGCCCCAGCGATAAAGCCGGTCTGCAGGTAGGGGATAAAATTTTAAAGGTAGATAATCAACCTATTATAAGTAAAACACTGGGCAGCGCAGCTATAAAAAATTTAATTCGGGGGGAAGGCGGCACCAAAGTAAAGCTGACGGTTTTACGCAATAACACCCTTCAGTATTTTTATGTAACCCGTGGCAGGATTCCGCTTCCTTCGTTGGATGCAGCTTATATGCTGGATTCGGCTACCGGCTATATTAAACTCAATAAATTTTCCGAAACCACGTACCAGGAGTTTATGCAGGCGATGGAAAGTCTTCATAACAAGGGCATGAAAAACCTGGTTTTAGACCTTCGGGATAATGGCGGCGGTTTGCTGGACCAGGCCATTAATATAGCGGATGAATTTTTAGACAATGATAAATTAATAGTATATACCGAGGGAAATAACACTCCAAAAAAAGAATACCATTGTAGTAAAGAAGGTGTTTTTGAAAAAGGAAAGCTGGTTGTGCTGGTAAATGAATTGACGGCAAGCGCCAGCGAGATTCTTTCCGGCGCATTGCAGGATTGGGACAGAGCTACCATTATAGGCCGGCGCACCTTTGGCAAAGGATTGGTTCAGGAGCAATATCAATTGAGCGACGGCTCTGCCCTGCGATTAACAGTGGCCCGTTACTATACGCCATCCGGTAGAAGCATTCAGCGACCTTATGATAAGGGAAGGCAGGCATATATGGAAGATTTATATGGACGCTACCAGCATGGCGATTTAATATCAGCCGACTCTAACCATGTAGCTACCGGCAAGCAATACAAAACGCACAATGGACGGCCTGTATATGGCGGCGGCGGCATTATGCCCGATGTGTTTGTGGGAATTGATACCAGCTCTTTTTTACGCAGTATTACACAATTGTATTTAGATGGGCGCTTTAATAATTTTGTATACCGTTATTATACACAACGATTACCACAATGGAAGCAATATAAAACACCTGAAGAATTTGCTTCAAGGTATGCAGGAGAAAACGATGCCTGGGATCAATTGGTAAGTTTTGCAGCTAAAGACAGTATTAATTTAAAAAATATAAGCGGTAAAGACAGAAAAGCGGTAGAGGACCGGATTAAAGCATACCTGGCCCGCTTTAAATGGAGAACCGAAGGCTTTTACGAAGTGCTGAATGCCAACGATGAAGCCGTAAAAAAAGCAAAAGAAATATTTGCCCAGAAATAAAAAAATGGCGCCAATGGAGGCGCCGTTTTTTTATGTTACAATTCTCTTTCCTTGTTGAGCACTTCTTTCTTTTCAATAGCATACGAGCCAATTAACCCCAAACCGCCGCCAATGGCTATTAAAGAAAAATAAATGGCCGGGTTATCATGGTCGGTATGCATCGCATTATCAATTAAAAAGGCAATCAACAAACCCAAGCCAGCACCTAAAAGTAAAAGCCCGGTTTTTAAGCTTCGGTAAGGTGCAGGGCGGTTGGCATATTGCTTAGGATTCATGCCTCTTTCTATCATGGCTAATCTTTCGCGGGTAGTTAAGTATACGATACCAAATATCATAGCAAAAGCTCCCAACGGAACCAAAATCGGAACTAATACTCCAGCTTCCATAAAATAAAATTTATCGTTTAAAGTTTAATTACTTGTTTTTATATCTGACGACCTGTTTGCTTACCAGGTTACAGCCAAAATGAAATATTTAAAGAACAGCTACTAAATCATCTGACTACACACAATAACAACCGGTTACAGGCTGCGCTGCTTATTTTTTATTTTGGCTATAAATTTTTAAAGACCATATTGTTTTGTGACTTCCATTACTATTACCTGTAATTATTTATAGCTTTGGTGTAACCTGCCAAAACTTTATTGAGTCTAACTATATATAATGCACACCGAACGATCGGATATTGATATCATCAGCCAAGTACTGCAGGGAGATAAGCAGGCGTATGCGCTCTTGGTAAGCCGGTATCAGAATTTTGTATTTACCATAGTATTGCGATTTATAAAAAGCCGGGAAGATGCAGAAGAAATTGCGCAGGATGTTTTTGTGAAAGCCTACCGGTCGCTGGCCGATTTTAAAGGAACAGCCAAGTTCAGTACCTGGTTGTATACAATTACCACTACTAGCTGTATCACTTTTTTACGTAAGAAAAAACTGGATATGCAATCTCTGGATAACGAACAGGTTTTCGATTCAGCAGATATAATAGATTCGGGGATGAGCGCTAACCAGGTAGAGCAAAAGTCTAAGGTGAATATGGTTTCCAATGCTATAAAAATGCTCAGCCCTGATGATGCGCAAATTATTACGCTGTTTTATAAAGCAGAACAGTCATTAGAAGAAATAGCACAAATATTGGGTATAGAACCTAATGCCGTAAAGGTGCGATTGCACCGGGCAC
Source organism: Chitinophagaceae bacterium (assembly GCA_025924755.1). GTDB lineage: Bacteria > Bacteroidota > Bacteroidia > Chitinophagales > Chitinophagaceae > Flavisolibacter. Next base: position 11,535 of record JAICHT010000009.1, read on the forward strand.
GAACCAGGCTAAAAGATAAAATGCAAACACATTTTAAAGCAGAAGTAAATGATATTTATTAAAAACAATACTGGCTATCATGCAAGAAAATAAAAACTTTTTTTCCGGGGAAGAAGACATGGAGCTTCATCTGTGGAATTATATTGATGGCATTGCAGAAGCTAAAGAACGCACTGCTATAGAAAAACTCATAGCTGAAAATGCACAATGGCATATAAAGTATAGCGAACTGCTGGAAGTTCACCAAATATTAAACAGTACAGAATTGGAGCAACCTTCGCTGCGGTTTACAAAAAATGTGATGGAGGAAATAAGTAAACTGCATATTGCTCCCGCTGCAAAAGATTATATCAATAAGAAAATTATTTGGGGGATTGCTGCTTTTTTTATAACTATTATATTAGGTATGCTGGTTTACCTGGTTGGCCAAATTAGCTGGTCGACAGGTTCTGCAGATGTTATAAAAATTGATTTTGGCAAACTAAATTATAGCAAAGTTTACAGCAGCACGTTTGTCAATATTTTTATGATGCTGAATATTGTGCTGGCATTGATGTTGCTGGATAAATATTTAAGCAACAAAAGAAAAAAATTAACCGGAGCCTGATAGTTTATCAGGTTTATATAAAAGCCCTTCTATTATTTGTAGAAGGGCTTTTATATAACTGCACTTTTATATTTTAAAAGAATATACCAGCCATTAACTTAAAGAAATGGCAGGCAACCCTTCATACTCAAATACTTCCATTGGGTTAATCGCATCTTTAAAATCTTTTTTTATAGTATGAGCTTCCATTTTGCCGGGTGCTATCTGGTACGTGGCTATTTCTTCTATCCGCTGTGCTTCCAAATCTTCACACATCCATTCTTTTGCCAGTTCATCGGTAAGTATTGTTGGCATACGCTTTTTCGTATTATGGATTTCTTCCATCAACTGGTTGGCTTTAGTAGTAATGAGGGCAAATGTATTGAGCATTTCGCCACTTTCCTTATCTGTCCAATATTGATGTATGCCTGCCATATAAAACAGCTCTTTTCCTTTCACCGAAACAAAGTAGGGATAAGCTTGCTTTTTATAATGCCGCCATTCATAAAAACCAGATGACAATACCAGGCATCTTCTTTTTAGCGCCGCTTCTTTATACATTCTGTTCTCCAACAACTTTTCGCCTACAGCATTCAGCGTTGTATATTTCTTCCTGGCTGCTTTTACATCTTCTATGTTTTTATACCAAAAAGGAATAAACTCCCAATGAGCCAGATCTAAATGCCAGGTGCCTTTATGAGCTGTAATGATAGGATAATTATCATAGTCAAAGCCCGGAGCTACATCCCTGACAATCTCCGTTTTATCGTGCTCCCATTGCACTATATCCAGGAGCTGATCCTTTTTTATTTTTATAGCATTATAATAACACATACACGGTTATTTATTATTTGCTTATTCAATTTTACTGCCAATATTGTGGGAAAGCTTAGGAACAAAATTCATTATAAAGCATATTCAAAATGAACTTTACTTTTGTTCTTTGCCTTTATTTCATTAGCTTCCCGACGGTAATCATATAGTTCGTTTTTGGTATGTCCTTTCATATTGTAAGTATCATTTCCGCTGCTGCCGTAAATTTTTATTTTGATATTGGATACTGCGCTTTCATCCATTTCAAAGATATCGTCGCCTCTTAATCCGTTCAGGGTAATAACCCGTGTTTCTTTTGGATCAAATTTCCTGAAGTATAGGGTATCTGCATTTTTATCGGCAGTAAGCACCGTAACAAAAAGGAGGGTACCATCTCCGCTTATTTTAAAAAGATCGGCTTTGTTGGTGCCATCCACCACTACGTGGCGGGACAAAAAACGATAATAGTTCATTACGTGAGGCAGGAGTTTATTTCTACGGGATATGAGTTTTTCTTTAATGATCTCTCCATTCAAACGATACACTTCTGGAGGTAATTGGTCCACAGCTTTTCGTATGACACTATCCGTGATATTGGTTGTAAAATTATGAACAGCCTGCAACCAGTCGGCAGCATTTAGTTCATTCATAAACGTTTGATCGAATCCCCAGGCTTTGAAACTCAGTTTAATAACATGCAGGTTATTTTTTTTAAAATTCACCAACTGCGGCATGCCCAGTTCTCTGGCTATTTTCACCAAAAAACCATTGGATTTAAAAAATGCCTGATCGCGGTCGCGGGGTACAGCATAGTAATACGTCTTATGAACCGAATCCTTTATACCCCATCTCCACTGGTCGGCATGCCGGTCCCAATCTGCTATTAGCATATCCAGCAGACGGGCTTTCAATACTTCATGTTGATTTACCAGATGATTTTGTGTGTTTACGATTTCCTCCAGAACTTTATCCGTACTTTCCGTTTTTGAATTGCCTGGTGTTGGGTCTCTTTGTTCTAGCAGGCATACTTTATTTGCAAACAGATCACGATATTTTCCAAAGGCATTATCTCCTTTTACATAATATAACTTGGGGTCGGCGGCAACTACTCCCGCAGCTTTTGCCAAAGTACTTACCGAAAGTGGTGCATACGGGTTTGCACCCGAAATCATTTCCTGCATAAGCGTTTCTACCAGCGTATGCCTGAGCACTTTGGGCAACCCTTTGGATACCTCTTTATCAATAGTACGCAAAGCCCACTCCCTGCCCTCGCTGTCTTTCAGGCGCAACGAATTTGTTTCCATACCACCACCTAATTCCTCAATAGTAAATCCGCCATTGGTAGTGGCTAAAGAAAAGACCGGCATTTTAACTGGCATAGCCAATTCTTTTCTATAATTATTGCCAAGCAAAAACCGGGTTATCACCCCTTTATTAGCATATTTAAGGCTAGCCCAATGCACAACTGTGTCCGGGTAAGAACTGCTGCTTTGTGCTTTACCACTTAAAAAAATAGTTTGAAGAGCTATAAAAAAATAAATCCATTTTGCTGTACTCAACTTCATTAAGGATAAGCTTAAGTGTATGTGGTAATTAAATAATTATGCCGCCCATTTTTAACTTGAAGTGTAATTACCTGATACCTAAAATAAATTTACTTGATAGGGTGCAGTTTTACGTAAATATTTAAACAGGACAGTAGGTAAAATGTCTGAATAAATATTTGTAACAAAGATGGTGAATGATGAAATCCTTATGAAATTGGGCCTGATGGAAGTATGAGACGTTCTTGTATAGCATTACCTTTTACTTTAATGCTTTTTCTATTGCAGCAGCCAGCAGCTCTGCCCATTTTTGGTGTTCTTTGGCACTATAGTGCAAGCCGTCACTTGCCAATAAGGTTGCATCATTATAAGCCAACCTTGTTGAAGGTGTAATATCAATATAAGTCACATTATATTGCAAGCTTATTTCCTTGTTTATTGCATTGAACCCATCTATTTCCCTGCTTACTCTGGCCTTTTCCGGAGCAGGAACAAAAGGCGTAGCACTATAATCCGGTATGGATAAAACAAATACCCTACCCGCACGGTTACCGGCCAGCGAAATTGATTTCGTTAGCAGTTGCGTAAAATGCAGTCGGTAACCAGCCGTATCTAGTCCCTGGTATTGGTCATTAACGCCTATCAGCAAACTTACCACATCGTATTGGGGGTTTAACGCCTGTGCTTTAATGGCATTTTGAAGGTTGATAGTTGTCCACCCGGTAGTAGCAATATATTGAGGGTCGCTGAAAAAAAGTTGATGTTGCTGCAAAAGCGCTACTGTAAGAAAAGGAAAGCGTTCATTTGCTTCTACATTCTGACCTATAGTATAGCTGTCGCCCAATGCCAGGTATTTTTTCTTTGCGCTGCTGTCATGTGGTGCAGTTTCTGTCATACCTGTATAGTTACTGCTTTTTTTAGTGCAGGCACATAAATATAACAAAGAGAAAATAAGAACATTAGAAGAAATTAATATCAAAATGCGCTTCATATCAGAACATACGAAAATCAAATACCGGATAGTTTTACAAAAGATAAATGTTACGTCTTTTGATAAATAATGGAGCTCATAAAATTTTTAAAAAAGGTTTTGCTTGAAATTATTTTATACTGGTATTGCCGAAAAAAGCATTCTGAATGAGGCAAAGCAGATACCGGCACCTTGCAAAAAACATTAAAGAATGCATACATAATCTTCAGCAAACCCTTTTGCCAGTAACTGTTATTATAGATTTGGAAATCGGCAAATAACCATAGCCCGCCTTTCTTTAAGTGGTCGTGTAATTTTTGAAATACCGGCTTCAGCGTGTCATCCGAGAAGTTGTCAAAGAAGTAGGACGTCAGCAATACATCATATTCCTCCAAAGTTGCTTGTTGAACAGGCTGATTTACAAAATTTACTTTATGATTTCCTATTCTTCTTTTACAGGATTTTTCAATCATCTTTTTTGAAAGTTCTACATAGGTAATTTGCAGGTTTTCAACTTTTAATTTGCTCAGCTCTTCCAAAATCCAGCCAGTGCCGCCGCCTACTATTAATATCTTGCTATTATCAGTAATTGCCTGTATTAAATATTGCTGCGATCGTAAAATTGCTTTTCCATATACCAGCCGTGCAAGCGGATCGTATATGGAAGCTATTGCGTCGTAATTTACCGGCATATAATGCTACAATAAAAGGAATGAAGGTATTTAGTTATAACTGATATTAGCACCAGAATGATATCCTTACAATAATAAAAGTGTAACTGAGCGTTGCTTTAAACATAAGGTGCTGGCAATGAATTTGCATTTGTACCCTATCATATCAATATGAGTATGAAAAAGATAGTAGCTGCTGCCTTCTTCATTTTGATTTTAAGTTGTACAGACAAAAACAACACAACTTCTTCAACAAATAAATATGCAGATACGGCTACAGCGGTTTATCAAACGGATAGTAATGTGCCCATAGATACGAACGATCATAATATTGGTAACGTATCTACCGAAACACTTGATTCTTCTACTGGTCCGCCAAAAAACAAGCACCACTAATAATACTGCAACTCACTTTATTTAATTTCTGAATTCCTGGGAAATCATTAAACCAAAGATGCCGCCATCTAATATTCCTATACCTACGCGGCCAAAAGCCGGTTGAAGAATATTGGCTCTATGGCCGGGAGAATTCATTAAACCCTGGTGGCAAATTAAAAGCGTTTGCCCTAAAGCCAGGTTTTCGCCGGCAGTTGTAAAACGTACACCTGCTTTTTTCATACGGTCGAACGGTGATTTTCCATCCGGCGTATAATGAGAAAAATAGCCGTTGGCAAACATATCTTCAGAATGTGCCCTTGCTACGGCAGTTAACTCCGGGTCGGATCTTAATAATGGCAAGGATCTTTTGCTGCGTTCTTCATTTAACAGTGCCAACATACGCATTTCCAGATTGGCTCTTACTTTAGCATCTGTGATTTTAAAAGGAAGCTTTACGGTTTCATTTGATTTCGGCTCTACCGTTAATTTGCTTAAGGACCTATTAACCGCCGCATTAAAAATGGGAGAAAGTTTCTCATCCACCCAATCAGCCTTAGTGGCTAATTTATTAGCAATAACACTATTGCGGGTAGTATTAATTAAAGGGGAAAAAAGCGGCAATACCAATAAAAGCGAAGCTACTAAAGTGGCATAAATCACACCATTAACAAAACCGGGAATCAGTCCCAGCACCTTATTGATTTCGTTATAATGCGTTTCTTCTGGCATGATCTGCAGCAACTGGTTTGCTATGATAGAAAGAAGCATCCTTGCCACAAGTACGGTGAGGATAAAAGCTACCGGCAGTGTCCATACATTTAAAGATGGAATATGCTTATGAAGAAGTATGGCTACATACTGGTAGCCTAAAAACCCAATCAGCAAACTACCCAACCAAGTAATTAGTTGTAATAACCCCAATATAAAGCCTTTGTGCCAGCCATTCCATACGGAAAGAGCTATTATCAAAATCAATACAAGATCAATCCAATTCATATATTATTTTAGGTGGGACTATTACAGAAACGCAAATAATATGCTATGAGTACCTTGTTTGAAGCGGAAAGAAAAATTTAGCTTATTCGAATGAATGAGGCAGGAAACGTGCTATCCAATATCAATTGTTTTCTCTCTGTGAGAACCTAAAAGAAAATAAAAAAGGAAATTAAAAATCCTCTTCAATATTGATTTTTGTAAGGAGGTTTTCCAGCGTAAGGTTATAATCAATTTCATCAATTACACCTTCTGCATACTGCTTGTTGAGTTGTTCGTAAGCTTTGGTGGCTTTGGCGGCATCGGCTAAATGCGGATATTCATTGCCGATAGTACTATGAGGATGTAGGTAGAGATGGTCGTAAATAAGCTGCCGGACTTTTGCTTCTTCTTCTTTGGAAAGATTATCCCAACCTTCATCGGTTTTAACCTGAAAGACAAACAAACACCATTGGGCAATGAGCAGGATTGCTCCCATGGAAAGCAGCAGTATTAATATCCCATTTACCATTAAATAAAGGTTATTTGCACTAAGCAGTGACGCTGTGTCTAAATTACACAATTAATAAGAAATTACGTTCTGAAACTTTTAATGAGTAAAAATTCTGAATGAAATTCCCTAACCACTTTTTAGCAGGTATGAATTAAAATGTCAAAGTTTACCGATTACATGAATTACATTCTGTAAGATTGCTTACTTTTGATGTGTGCAAAAGTTCGGCAATTAATGAGGAGAAAATGCGTTGTAATACATGATACAGATTGAAAGAAGAATGAATTTTGCTCTATAACTTTTGCTCAAAACTGCTATTAATTCATTATTTAAACTACTACTTTGCAATTCACTAGAAATATAGCCTTTACCAAATTGGTGAAAACCGCCGGCAGGTTACGCGAATTTAATTTTAGAAGAACGGCTGCTACCGATGAGCCATTTTTTTATGTAGATGTTAGCGATGACAGGGGCAACCGTATTATTTTTAAAATGCAAAAAGAAGGAAATGGCAACTGGAGGATAACCGACGATCAGCTACCTCAATGGATTTCTTCGGTAGAGACCATCCTGAGCGAGCAGATTCAGGAAGAAATGAAGTAGAGCTTATAAATCCAGGAGCTGCTGCCAGATTTCGTCATTTACAGGTATTCCTTCCTTTTCATTTCTTTTTCGGGTAATCAGTGTATTTTCCCCGGGATATCGTATACTACCTTCCTTATCTATGGGCAGGCTGCTCTTGGTATATGTGATTATCTCCTCAATTATATCGGCTGCTATAGCGGCTGCCTCAATGCATATAAAAACCTGGGACAATCCGTATTCTACTTTATCGGCTGTTATCTTTGCTACCGACCGGCCTTTACTTAATGTAGTCACTAATACATCCAGCATAAATGATAAGGCAGAACCTTTCCAATAACCAATAGGCAATATTCGTTTTGACTGGTAAATTTTTTCCGGAGAAGTAGTTAATACGCCTTCCTGAGTATATCCTCCCGCTATTGGCAATTCCTTTCCTTTTAACTCATACTCCTGAAGTTTGCCATAAGAAAATTGTGACATTGCCATATCCAATACCATATGACCCTCTTTTCTGGGAATTGCTATCACTAATGGATTGTTGCCCAGTCTTGGTTCGGTACCGCCCCAGGGTGGCATATTGGCAATGGTGTTTGTAAAGCAGATACCAATACACCCCGCTTCTGCCGCCTGCCAGCCATAGGTGCCACCGCGCATCCAGTGGTTGGTGTTTTTTAAGGCCACACATCCCATTGCATTTTCTTTTGCTAAAGCTATGGCTCTATTTATGGCTAATTGCGCAGTATACATGCCTGGTGCCAAGTGGCCGTCCCAGTTTTCTATTACCCCGTTTTCATCAATCACCTCCGGACTGGCGTGTATATTAATTTTACCTTCTTTTACTAATTTTATAAAAGCAGGAAACCGGTTGACACCATGAGAATAAACCCCGTCCAGACTGTTCTCTGCAAAAATGCGGGCACAAACGGCTGCTCTGTCTTCAGAAAAGCCAATTTTAAGAAGTACCCTGTTAAATTGCTGGTTTAACTCATCAAATGATACATGCATATTATCACAAGTTATAGGTTTTGATTTTTAGTGAGGCTTTGTGTACGGAATTAAATTACAGATTCCTAAAGGAATAAGTATAAGAACAAAAAAGCCCCGGAAACCGGGGCTTTTAAATGTTCAAGAGCAAATTTATTAATAGCGGTTGTTATAACCACCACCGTTGCCGTTGCTTCTTGCAAAATTATTGCGAGGCTTGCGGTCTTCTCTTGGTTTAGCTTCCATTACACGAATGTTCCTGTTTTCTACAGTTGCATTGTCTAATTCTGCGATAGCCTTTTTAGCGGCATCATCATCTGACATTTCAACAAAACCAAATCCACGGGATTTGCCTGTTTCTTTGTCTGTAATTACTTTGGCAGAAGATACTTCGCCATATTCAGCGAAAAATTCTTTTAAGTCTTCATCTTCTACGTTGAAGCTTAAATTCGATACGTAAATGTTCATGCTTTCTTTTTGAAAAAAATTTAATTAAATAATCTGAGTCGAGGCAAGAAAGTTAAGAGAAACTAATAGCAGAGAAACTTTAGCAGATTAATTGTCACTTACCAAATGCGATGCTCAAAATACGTAGCAAAGATATTAAAAGCGCACAAGTAAACGAAAAAAATACAAGAAAAATTTGTTAAGTAAAAGTAGTGTTCATATAGCTTTGAAAATTGCTAAAATATTTATTTTGCAACAAATCAATAAGGTTCAACAAATAATGCAAGTAGTCAATTTATTAATCAAAAGTGGGATACTAATCTAATCCCTTTAATATCTATATACATATATAATTTTCAGATTAATGAAACAGCCATCTTCATTGTCTTATCTGCCAAAAGTTTAAATTCAACGAGCCATACTTTTGAAAAGTAGCGATGCTATTTCAGTTGCTATGCTTATCATTGTATTCCTGCTTCGTCATTAAGCTTTTATTAGCAGATGCTGGTGCTAAATAATTTGCCAGGTTTGTTGAAGTGTTTACACATCCATCCTATCAATAAAGTAGTTGTTTTAAAGTAGTTGTTTTTAATGATATGAAATCTAAAAAGTGCATATAAAAATTATGAGCACAGATTTTTAACAGCTAATGATTGTTGATTGCTGATTCTGAAATTTGTACTTTTTCGGACCGTTACATGTGCAAGCGAAGAGATGATTACATCTGGTTTTGTAGCTGATTATCTGTATCGGTTTCCTGCATATCACTAAGTTTTTGTACCAGCCTTCCCAAGTTTTCATCACATTGAGGGCAATGAATTTCCTGTGCATCGGTTACCCCAAAAAAATCAACTATTACCGCACCAGACCCCATCCCTTCCCATCCACAATGGGGACATTTTATATACTTATTGTCCAATTCTGATTCTGAGTATTCGTTCATATTATAAAATTATTAATATATAATGAGAAATGCAAAGGTTTACATATCAAATTCTTTGTCGCTTTGAAGAACCTAAAATAAAATAGTCTCTATAATAGTATGGCTGATACTATTATAAAGACTATACGTAATTTTTTTGTGTTATAGAGGTCTTACCCAAATATTTCTGTAACTCAGCGGCTCACTTTTATCTCCATGTGCTTGCAGCTTAATAGGTGCGGGTCCATGTTTTTTATAGGAAGGCTGACCAATATATAAGGTCTGTCCTTTTAAAATTGTGTTGTTTTGAATCAATACACCATTTAAAAAAACAGTTACGCGGGCCGGGCTATCTACAGAGCCATCTCCTTTAAAACGGGGAGCCGTCCAAACCACATCATATACATTCCATGCTCCCGGCGGACGGTTAGCATTCACCAAAGGTGCAAATTGTTTGTAAATGCTGCCAGCCTGGCCGTTTACATAAGTAGCATTATTATAAGAATCCAACACCTGCAATTCGTAACCATCATCTCCCTTGCCCGTAGAAGCCAGGAATACACCACTATTACCACGAGCCTGACCAGTACCGGTAATATTTTCAGGTATGCGCCATTCAATATGCAACTGGTAATCTGTAAACGATTGTTTGGTCTGAATGTTTCCGGCTGTTTTATTAACCGTCATTATTCCATTAGCCACCGTCCAGTCTGCGGGCTTGCTTGAGTCTTGCACCGATACCCACTGATTTAAATTAGTTCCATCAAATAAAACAACAGCATCCGATGGAGGATCTGCATTGGTTTTTCCTGGTGTTACTACTTTAGGAACGGGTGTGTAAAACTCGGTATCTTCCGGCTTACCTTTTGGTTGTTGAGCATAGGTCATAATTGCGCTTCCGGTAAATAAAGTGGAAAGTAAGAGGAGTTTGTATTTCATTAATATAAATTTAAAAATTGCTGGTAATATCAATATTGTTGTAAACAGAAACCAATTGATAGGCGAATAAGACTTTAAGTTATTGCTTTTAGTTTAAACTGAACCAAGTTTTTAAAAGTAAAACTTTATGGTACATTATTTATACCTATCAACTAACATTCCTTTGTAGCACAATCCACGCTATCTGTTTCTATTTCAATAGTGCTGTGATGAATATTGTGATGCTGCAGCTCATGTTTTATTTCTTTTACTACTTTCATTTTATCAGTAAAACTTAGCTGATCGTTTAACACTACATGGGCAGTAAGTGCATTTTCTGTAGTGCTGAGCGGCCATATATGAACGTGGTGCACAGCTATAACGCTTTTCATATTTTCAATAACCATATTAATGGATTTTAACTCAATACCCGTAGGTACAGCATCCACCGCCATTTTAAAACTATCCCGCAATAAAGACCAGGTGCCTATTAAGATAACAACCATTATCACCAGCCCTATCACCGGGTCCAACCAATACCATTGTGTATAAGATATAATGATACCGGCTATTACTACGCCTAAAGAAACCAGTGCATCTGATAGTAAATGCAGATAAGCACTTTTTGCGTTCAGGTCTTTTTTCCGGCCTTTAAAAAATAAAAATGCAGAAACCGTATTAATTACAATACCCAGAGCAGCTACCCATGCAATTATATTTCCTTTTACCGCTTCAGGATGCGAAAGCCTGATAATGGATTCATATCCTAATACGCCAATTGCAAAGAGCAAAATCACCGCATTCACAAATGCAGCCAACACGGTAGTTTTTTTATATCCGTAGGTAAACTCTTTAGTAGATCTTTTTTGTGCCAGGTTAAAGGCCAGCAAAGCAATTAAAAGACTGGCTATATCACCGGCATTATGGCCGGCATCGGTAAGTAATGCCATAGAATGATTGATGATACCTGCAACAATTTCCGTTACTAAAAAAGCGACATTTAATAGAATGCCGATGACAAAAGCTTTTTTATTTGCAGATTGTATATCAACTGTATGCGAATGATCGTGCGTATGATCGTGGCCCATAATTTTGAAACAATGAATTATAGTTCAAAAATAACAATTACTCTATGCATATTTACAAGGTCAACTGATTACAGGGGGAATTTATGCCTTTCAAAACTAAATAACTATGCGTAAAAGTGCTGGCATTTTAATGTATCGTATATCTAATACTTTTATAGAAGTGCTTCTTGTACATCCTGGTGGTCCGTTCTGGACAAACAAAGATGCAGGTGCATGGTCTATTGTAAAAGGGGAATTTACAGATGAAGATCCTTTAGCTGCTGCTATACGAGAGTTTAAAGAAGAAACCGGGACTAATATATCAGGCAATTTTACAGAGTTGAAGCCAGTGAAACAAAAAGCAGGAAAGATAGTGTATGCCTGGGCAGTAGAAGGTAATATGGATGCCTCAACTATTCAATCAAATACTTTTAAAATACAATGGCCTCCAAAGTCCGGGCAATGGAAAACCTATGCAGAAGTTGACAAGGCCGGATGGTTTTCTATAGAAGTAGCTAAAGAAAAAATCAATCCCGCACAAGCCGCATTTGTAGACGAGTTGGCGCAAAAGCTGGCCATGCAAAAATCATGATTATCCAAAGCGAATTATATATCTACCGGCCCATTTGTTTTAAAAAAGATACGTGAGAAGCAACTGCATAACGCATTTTAGGATACTCAATGTAAGGCATTCCATACTCGTCGCAGGCTTGCTTGATGATTTTGCTAATAGCCGGGTAGTGTATATGCGAAATTTTAGGAAATAAATGATGTTCTACCTGAAAATTTAAACCGCCTACATACCAGTTGATCAGTTTATTTTTAGGAGCAAAGTTGGCTGTAGTTTTTAATTGGTGCACCGCCCATTCATCTTCCAGTTTACCGGTTGTCACATCAGGCATCGGAAAATGCGTATGCTCTACGGTATGGGCCAATTGAAATACCACGCTAAGCACTAAACCTGCTACTACAGAAAATATTGAAAAGCCTATCAGCCAATCTGCAAATCCTATCTTATAAATAGGCAGGGCTACAAAAATGAAAATATGCAAAATTTTAAAACCCCAAAAGACCAAATGATCGCTGGTGCTCATTTTCTTTAAAGGCATAGAACCAATACGGCCTTTAAAATATTTTATATAGTCCAGTACAAATATCCATAAAATATAAAGCAGCGCATATAAGAACCAAAAGTAGATATGCTGGTATTTATGCATTTTATATTTAGGCTGTGTACTGCTCATGCGCATCCATGGTTTAATATCAATATCATCATCTACCCCGTCAATATTGGTATAAGCATGATGAATAACATTGTGTTTTATATTCCACATAAAACTGCTGGCCCCTAATATATTACCTAAAAAGGCAGCAATATTATTCATCAATTTGTTTTCGCTAAAACTTCCATGGCCACCGTCGTGCATAATATTAAAACCAATACCGGCTACCACCCCACCCAGCAAAATACATTCGGGGATGGCTACCCAGCGCACAGGCGTAAAAAAAACAAGATGTACATAAAGGCCAATGAGACTAACTAATAAAATGATGGCCTTACTATATAAAGCCCAATTGCCAGAAGATGATTTGTCCACCTGCTGAAAATACTGGTTGATGCGGCTTTTTAACTCAGCATGAAAAGGTTTTGGAACCGAAGTAAATTTAGGCGTTGGCATTTTAATTATCGTGATGATTTTTCTTGAATAATATGGTAGATATTATAAGTGGTTATTAATTATTTATGTTTCTTGTAGTATCAAAGCATCCAGGCTTTTAATCCCAATGTTTTTGCTGGATATAAAACCTTCTGCAAATTGTACACCAATCCGTTTTCCCAGCAGCCGGGCACGGCTGGTGATAGCGTCAAAAAATTCCGGGCTGGATATATAAGTTTGTTCCCCGTCATCTTTACTTGCCAAAAATTGTGTTTTAAACGCTTTAACTGCTTCCAGTCGCTGCATCCACACATCTGATACATCAATAATAAAGTCGGGTTCATAAAAGCGGTCCTGAATATATTGCAAAAAATAACGGGGACGCCATTTATCCTGGTTTTCTCCATTATCGTCCTTTGTCTGTATTTGCTTTAAACCAGCTAAAAAGCAGGAATCATATATTAAATGTCCTGCACGTCCGTGGTCGGGGTGGCGATCATCCAGTACATTTCCGATTACCACATCAGGTTGGTATTTCCGTAAAATTTGGATCAGCTGTAACTGGTGGGCTTCATCATTTTTAAAAAACCCATCCCGCATTTTTAAATTTTCTCTTACCTGCACACCCATTATTTTTGCTGCATCAGCTGCTTCCTGGTAGCGTGCTTCTATCGTACCCCGGGAACCTAATTCCCCTTGCGTTAAATCTACAATCCCTACTTTTTTGCCTTTCTTTACTTCATTGATCAAAGTACCGGAACATCCCAATTCCACATCATCAGGATGCGCTCCGATGGCTAATACATCCAATTTCATGGGCGCAAGATACGAATGAGGATTTATTGATAAACAGGCTGCGTTGTTAATTGGCAAATTAATGTGTTATACCCCGGCAAGCTTTTATGAATTTCAGGCTGATTTGTAACTTATTTTGCAGCCGGCTTGATGGGATTGTTATACCAGCTGCCATCAATTTCTTTTACAATAGATTCGATTTGACGATCGGTAACGTCATTCAAATCGTAAGGTTGTTTTAAACTGCTGCCAAAGAAAAAAGCTACCGTTTGATACAGGCGTGCATTTAAACCCCCTTTATATTCCTTTATAATATCGTAGCAATTATTGCCGGTTTGACGGTTAATAAG
>JAICHT010000010.1 GCA_025924755.1 Chitinophagaceae bacterium
CAATTGGTTACGGATGCTATAAAATTACCGGTGGAAATGGTAACGGCTTCCGATAATACCGACCGGTTATTTATCGCTGATCTTAGTGGTAAAATATTCATCTTAAAAAATGGGCACCTGTTGTCAAAGCCCTTTATTGATATAAGCAGTAAGCTGGAACAAAAAGATACGTCTGTTACTATGCGGGCTATTTTCAGTATCACTTTTCACCCGGATTTTGCAACCAATAAAAAATTTTATATCTGCTACAATGCACCCGCAAGCAATACGGCAGATAAATGTAAATTGAGGATATCAGAATTCAGGGCCAGTACTAACAATCCGGATATGGCCGATCTTTCAAGCGAACGCAAGATACTGGAAGTAGAAGGCAGTACCGTAGGTGTAGATGGCTGCCAGATCCGGTTTGGGCCGGATGGATACCTGTATATTGCTGTTGGTGATAACGGAACGCCTTTAGAGAAGCGGGAGGCACAGCATTTAAATTCATATTTGGGAAAGATATTGCGTATAGATGTAAACAAAACGCCGTATGCCATTCCTGCTGATAATCCTTTTGTGAGTACCAAAAATGTAAAACCGGAGATATGGGCTTATGGATTAAGAAGAGTATGGCGCTTTTCGTTTGACCCTCAGACGAAGCAATTGCTTGGCGCTGATGTGGGCGATAAAACGGAAGAGGAAATTGATAGGATAGAAAAAGGCGGCAACTATGGCTGGCCGGTAAAAGAAGGCGATAGCTTAGCCGTTACAAACACCACTGCCGATACATCAAAATTTATAGCGCCGATCAATACCTACTCGCATCAATATGGAATCTGCATTATTGGTGGCCATACGTATTATGGAAATGACCTGCCCTTTTTGAGAGATAAATATGTATTTGCTGATTTAAATGGAAAGCTATTCTCTCTTAGTGAAAATGAAAATAAAAAATGGATGCGTCAATCATTAAAACTCGTCAATCCGCCCACCGATCCTTTCACTATATACAGCGTGGATAAAGATAAAAACAATGAACTCTATGTAGTAGGCATACTCAATACGCGAACCGGATCGAAAGGGGTTATATATAAATTAGTGCATAGCTAAATGATTCAGGTTAAAGGCGAAGATTGCATCCGTTGTAAAACAATATTACTACCGATGCAGTGTGCAATGCAACAGAAACTATATTAGTACAGAAGCTGAGTACATTATCCACTTACAAAGCCATAAACTCCCAGGCGCTTTGATAGGCATGGTGCTGTTGTGCATAGTCAATAAAATCGGCATAAAACGGAAAGCCGGAAAGCGTAGCGCTATCGCCAATTACAACCAGCTTTTTCCGGGCACGCGTCATCGCTACATTCATGCGGCGAACTTCGGATAGAAAGCCAATACTATTTTCAGCATTGCTCCGTGTCATACTGATATATACGATATCGCGTTCCTGCCCCTGAAAAGAATCAATAGTATTGACGGCTATGGATGCGCTCACTTCCTGCAAAACCGGGAAGGATGCGATCTGTTCCTTCAGCACTTCCACCTGGTGTTTGTAGGGTGAGACAATGGCTATGTTTGGAAATTGTTTTCCTGCATACAAAGGGTTTAAACTATTGACCAACTCGCTTAAATGTTTTAATAAGAAATATGCTTCTTCAGGGTTAGAGATACTGGTGCCTTCCCGCTTTTCTTCAAAGCCACACCCGGCCGTATCTATAAATACAAGAGGATTATCATCCGCGAACAACAACCACCTGGCAACAACAGGGGATGCTGTTAACCGGCCCCCATAAAACTCGGTTGAGGGAAAGCCGGCAATAGTCTGGTGCATTCGATATTGCTCCTCCAGCAGCACCACGGCTTCTGGATGCAGGGCTACACATTTTTCCATCAGCGTATTGCTCAATCCCTCTTTAGCTGCTTCTATGGATTTGATAGTAGGCGGCAACTGGCAATGATCGCCTGCCATTATTACTTTCTTTGCTTTTAATATGGGTATCCAGCAAGAAGGCTCCAGCGCCTGGCCGGCTTCGTCTATTACCACCGTATTATATTTCAAATGCCGTATGGTGTAATGATTAGCGCCTACCAGCGTAGCAGTAATAACGTGGGCTTTAGAAAGCAGGTCGTCTGTAATATAGCGCTCTGTACGTTCTATTTCTTTACTGATATTGCGGGCTTCTGCAAAGAGGGCTTTGCGCTGCTCTCTTTCTTCTGCACCAAAGTTCCGTTTGTATTTATGGGCCATATCGCGGTATTCAGCCGCTTGCTTTTTCAGTCGTTTTATTTCTTTTATACTACTGTGCGCTGCCACTTTACTATCAAGGGTCAATGACATCATTTTTTCAGAAACCCTTGCCGGGTTGCCTATCCTTACCACGTTTAGCCCTTCGTCTGAAAGCTTTTCGCTCAACAGATCTACAGCTGCGTTACTGGGCGCTACTACTAAAATTTGCTGATGCTCCTGCTGTATCAGGGCTTTGATGGCTTGTACCAGGGTGGTGGTTTTGCCGGTGCCGGGTGGCCCGTGTACAATAGCCAAATCGTTGGCAGCTACAATTTTTTCAACAGCATTTTGCTGTACGCTGTTTAATCCGGCAGTGGCAGGAACTGTTTTTTCAGCATAAAAGGAAGGTCTTTTTTCTCCGGTTAAAATTTTTATTAAATGCCCTTCTTCTTTTTTTTCAGCAATAGCCGGAGCCTGTTGAAGCGCTGCCTCCATTTCTTCGTAACTGTTCTGGTCAAATACGGCATCAATTCCTAATTTTCCATTGCGTGACCATTCGGGCAGGCTGTCGGTTCTGAGTGTAATTTTTAATTTATTACCACTGATATATGAAATGGTACCTTCTGTTCTATCCTCATTTGCATCATGGTTGGAGAATAGTGCCACCGACATACCAAAACGTAAAGCATGTATGATATCCTGATGAGAGGTTCGTTCTACCTCCACCGTAAGATAGTCGCCGCGGCCCAGTTCTGTATCTTTAATAACGACAGGGTACCAGGTCATTCCATTTGCCCTTCGCTCCTGCACCGATAAAGTAGCGGTTAGGTATTCATACATTTTCCGGTCTTCTTCCTTCTCCATTTTAAGCAACCGGAGCAAGTTCTTAAAATAATCCATGGCGGCAAAGGTAACAGGCCTGGTAGGCATTGCATCGGGAATTTTGGGAGTGGAAGCCGGATTCTTATCAGTGCCCACCTTGATATTATTAGTTGGCGCACTATGAAAAAGCTTTAGATAGGGAATCTTCAAATGCAATACCAGGAAGCGCTTTTTAATCTGGATAGACGCAAGGCTCTTTCTTTATCTTTGTGGCTCACCTGTTGATATAGTGATGGATAAAAAAGAGATACTTGAGATGCTTCATAGAAAAATGATTGCAGAAATACAGGACTATGCCATCATTTTACTGGATATTGACGGTACGGTTTTAACCTGGAACGCTGGTGCGGAAAAGATAAAGGGCTACAAGGAAGCAGAAATACTGGGACAGAATTTCAGAATATTCTACATGCCGCAGGACCGGCAGGCAGGCCTTCCGGAACAATTAGTGG
This sequence comes from Chitinophagaceae bacterium, assembly GCA_025924755.1. Classification (GTDB taxonomy): domain Bacteria; phylum Bacteroidota; class Bacteroidia; order Chitinophagales; family Chitinophagaceae; genus Flavisolibacter. The sequence goes on from JAICHT010000010.1 coordinate 3,547, forward strand.
AGCTGGCTAAAAAAGAAGGCCGGGCTCGGCATATTGGAAGACGCGTGAAAAAGGACGGTACCATATTTTGGGGTAGTATTCTCATTACAGCACTACACGACGATAATGGCGAAGTGATCGGGTTTACAAAACTCACCAAAGAACTCGGACCTAATGAAATAAGTTAGAAATTTCCGTTGGTCGCTATCTTTTATTCTCGTTTAATTGCATAAACCTGATTTTGTAATGGGAAATCAAAAGCAATCTAAAACACGGCCCTTCCATTAAACTTCAAATTCCATCCCCTCTCTTGCAAATACACAATTGGGAAAAGCTTCTTTGCAACCTTTTTCCATAGTATCCAGGAAAGTATCATCGTGGTCAGGGTCATGATGGGTAATAACCAGCTTTTTCACTTTAGCACGGATGGCTACCTCCACCGCTTGTCCGCATGTACTATGTCCCCAACCTTTGTATTTTTTATACTCCTCTTCAGTATATTGCCCATCGTGTATCAGCACATCTGCATTGTTGGCAAAGGTTACAATATTAGGATCGATGCCGTCTATATGTTCTAGATCCGTACAGATAACCAAAACTCTCGATTCATCCTCCAGCCTTAAACCATAAGAGCCGCCAGGAAATAAATGATATTGAGGAACTCCTGTAACTTTTGCTCCATAGTAAAAGGTATCATCTCCTAAATTTAAAAAAATGAACTGAGCGCCCATTTCATCCAGTCTCACCGGGAAATATTCCATTTGCATGGGTTTAGAGAAGATCTCCTTCAAATTGTTATATTTTCGTTCTTTACCCATTACCAATATTCCAATCTGCTGATTTTTATTGTAGGCCGGTGCAAAAAACGGAAAGCCTTGTATGTGATCCCAGTGAAAATGAGAGAAAAGGATATTAAGTACCTTCTGGTCCATGCCCATACTTACTAATTCTTTACCCAATTTTCTAATTCCGGTACCCGCATCAAATATTACAAACCGGTTAGCTGCCTCCCGGTAGATGCTGATACAGGTGGTATTTCCGCCATAACGCTGGAATTCTTCGCCACATACAGGAATCGATCCCCGTACACCGTAAAACTTGACTTTCATTTTTTACTTTTTATCAGATGTAATTACAAGTTTTTTCCTTTTCACCCTGATTATTGCTAAAGACTATAGGTACATAAATTCATCCTGCGGTTAATGGTAAGAACAAATTTTTCAAAAGAGGTAACTGATTGGTCTGCGCTTAATTTAATTCTTTTATCCGTTCGTTTTCAGTAGAAAGTCCCTTCTGACTGTGACCGGAAGCTCTGCTACCGTTGAGCGGGAGGAGAGGGGTTAATTGTATATAAGGTTGTAAAAGTAAACACTTTTTCATGTTGTTGTGGAGTGGCTGGTCCATTTGAGGTTTCTAATTTGGATATGTCTTGTCCAATAGTATAGCTGATGTAACGGGTAGAAGCACCATGTGTATTTGTGTACCGCTTTGGAATAAATTCTAAATCGTAATTTTCATCTGGAGGAGCAGCATCCATAACACTTTTCCATAAAGTAAGGCTGCTGGATGTAATAGGATCGAAATAGGCAGGAGTTGGATTAGCTGTGTTATCGGCTAAATTGATGGAAGTTCCTAAAGGCTCGCCAAGCGTATCATAAGCCTGGCAGGTTAATCCATAGATATTACCTTGAATTTTATAATAGTTGAATACGAAATAATCAAACCTCTGAGACATCGGAAAATCAGAGGATAATGGGTAAAATTGCATAAAAGTGTCTTTATTCATGCGTAACCGGCGGAACACCGCTTTTTGTGCCTGGCTTTGTAGGCTGGTAAAAGCGAGCACCAATAAAAGGAAAGCAATTGCTTGAGAGGTGATGAGCCGTGGCATGCAGTTAAGTTTAATAGTTAGCAGGGCAGGAAGGTATCAAAGGAGTTGGAAAATGCTGATATAATATACATCAATATCACGAAGTTTCATAGTAGATGCGCAATAATATATCATTCAAATTGTAGTTAATTCATACTGCCATGCTTAAATAGCTGCAAAAAAGACGCTGCAGGCGTTTCGATGCGCTGGTATGAGCGAAAATCTAACAACTTCCACGCTGGCGCGTAGCATTTTCAAACGCCACTCTATAGCAAAAGGTGCAAGATAAAAACCGGTTTTCAGAGAGTGGTTTTGCAAGTTCGTACTTACAAGATTCACTCTAATCATGAATAAGAAACTATCATCATTATTGATGTTGATGATGATTTAGAGCGTATAAAAAAACTTCGCAGAATTAATGATCGAAAATGAAGTAATTATTTTAATGATGGCAATGTATTTATCGATTATATACGGGCAACAGAAAAGGACTTTGTTTATAATCTGTGATATTAACCTGTCAAAAATAAGCGCCCTTTTACTATGTAGATGCCTTTGAAAAAATTCAGTTTGATTGCTGCATTATCTGGTGTTTAACCGCTATGCTATGTTTTCCCGTTTGATGCTGGTGCATCGGCAAAATCATCGTGAACGTAGCGCCCGTGCCATCCTCGCTTTTTGCATAAATAAGGCCATTGTGTTTTTCAATAATCTTTTTCGCTATAGCCAGGCCAATGCCCGTACCCTCGTATTTCTCACGCGAATGCAGGTGCTCGAAGATCAAAAAGATTTTACCGGCATACTGTTCATCGAAACCGATGCCGTTGTCCTTTATGCTAATAGCGTAAAACGCTCCATCGTTTTTTTCAACAGCATCCTGCGTACAGGCATCCACGCGTGCGCAGGCAATTTTTATGAACGGAACCACATTGCTGCGCGTAAATTTAAGCGCATTGGATATGATGTTTTGAAAAGCCTGCCGCATCAGGCCGGGCATCACTTCCATCAAGGGTAAAGTATCGGTGTCAATTACAGCTTCTTTTTCTTTTATAAGCAATTCCAGATCTTGCAACACATCCAGAACTATTGCATTCATATCGGTTATTTCAAAAAGTGAAACTGCAGAAATACGCGAGAAGTTCAACAAGTCGTTAATCAGGCACGTCATGCGTGCGGATGAGTCAATAATGCGGTCAAGATAATGTACCACATTTTCGTCCAATTGGGGGGCATATTTGTTTTTCAATACGCTGCCGAAGATTTGAATTTTGCGCAACGGTTCTTTCAGGTCGTGTGATGCTACTGAAGCAAACTGCAATAATTCGGTATTGCTGATCTCCAGTTCGTAGTTGATTTTTTGAAGCTCTTGTGTGCGTTCTGCTACTTTTTGCTCCAGACTGTCATTTGCGGTTTTCTGGTCGTTGATATCGGTGCAAGTGCCAAACCATTTAACGATTGTGCCGTGTTCGTTACGAAGAGGTAAGGCACGTGCCAGAAACCAGAAATAAAGGCCGTCGTGCCGGCGCATGCGGTATTCCACCTGGTAGGGCTTGCCGCTGCGCAGCGATTCGTGCCAGATATGCAATGTACGCTCGTAATCATCAGGGTGCAGCACCAGCGACCAACCTTCGGTATTGGTTTGTTCGTAAGTCAACCCTGTGAAGTTGTACCAGCCTTTGTTGAAAAAATCGTGATAGCCATCCGCCCCTGTGGCCCACACCATTTGCGGCATAAAATCGGTTACAAAAGTAAACTCCTGTATCAGTTGTTGCAGTTCGCCATTCTTATTTTTCAATTCCTGCGCTTTTTCTTCCAGACCTGCGTTCAATGCTTTCAGGTTTTCTTTTACCTTGACCAACTCCCGATAGTTTTTGCGGATCTTTTCTTCTGCACTTTTTTTCTCCGTAATGTTGGTGAACGTAACCACGAAGCCATCCATCATTTTCGTAGCCAGCACTTCATACCACTGTGTAACACCTTCCCACTCGAACGCAGTTTCCATATGCAATGGAATGTTCTTTTCCACAACATGGGTGAACTTTTTAAAAAGCCCATGCTTCATGAGGCCGGGCAATTCCTTTTTCAACGAAACATATAAAAAATTTTCTTCGTTCCGGTGCAGAAAGAGGGCGGCCGCTTTATTGCCGGCGATATAATCAAAATCTTCAAGTACGCTTTCTCCGTTGCGCACACTTCTGAAAACCATGATCGCATTCAATGAGGCATTAAACACGCCTTTGATAATGTTATCCAGTTCCTTAGTCGCGGTCATATCTATGAACGTCATCACGATGCCATCTATCTTACCATCTTGCCGTAGGTAAGGTTGGATGCGCATCAGGCAAATGGCGCCATTGTGCAAAACAATTTCCTTTTCCACGACTTTTTGTTCCCGTATCACGCTGCGGATGTTTTCTAAAAGATCGCTGTGCCGAATGTTGGTAGAGATATGTTCAATGGGTCGCCCGATGTCCGATTCAATTAGGTTGATCATCTGTACCGCCGTGGGATTGAATTTGCGAATACGAAGGTCCCGATCCACGAACACCTGGCCGATCTGCGTACTACGGAAATAATTATTCAAATCGTCATTCAGATCGATTAGCTCATTTATACGCAACTGATGCTCGGTGTTAAGCGTGTGCAATTCTTCATTCAGGGATTGCAGTTCTTCATTGGAACTTTGCAACTCTTCGTTGGAAGATAATAATTCTTCATTGGTAGATTGCAACTCTTCGTTGGTCGTGTCCATGCTTTCCGATGCCATCTGCAGGTTAATATGCGCTTCTTTCAGCTCCTCCTCCAGCTCGCTTATGTAAGCAGCCGTATCGTCGTGCTGCTGTGGCAAAAGATCCAGCGGCAGCTTCTGAAGCGCTTTATGGCTTTCCGCAAATACGATAATGGTGTAGGCGCCGATGGTAGGTTTCACATAGAGATTTATGAACTTTTCCGTACCGCCTTCGCGGATGCGTGTGTGATTTAAGGTTATCTTGCGACCTTCGGCCCGTGCTTTCCGGATAGCGGTATTAAGCGCAGCGGAAACTTCGGCGCCGACCATTTTCAACACATTCAGGCTTCCTATTTTTTCAGGAAGAGAAAGGTACCGGCGGAAGTCGCCGACACCTTCTTTTATTTCGCATGCTTCATCAATATATACCGCGGCAAAACCATATTCTTCCGTAAGTATTTCCTGAAAGTCATCATGCAGAGCTTCTTTCTGTGTATCGCTATGAGAGTTCGATTTCACCGTATTATAGGTGCTGATGCTGTAGCCGGCCGCATAACGCTCGGCCGTATTCGGCACGGCTTCCTTAACTTTTTTATATAATTTCCATTTGCCATTTACTTCTTCCAAATTTTCTTTTATAGAGCCCGGCACCTCGCTGGGTCCAAGAAAAAGGTACCCGCCTACATTCAACCCGAATTGCAACTTTCCGAAAACCTGGCGCTGCAGAATGGGGTTCATATAAATAAGCATGTTACGACAGCTTACCAAATCATTTTTTATAAAAGGGGGGTCTTTTAAAATGTTCTGGCGGGCAAATACGATCTGTTTCCGGATTTTTGAATTAACAGTGACAATACCGTCCTGCCGGGTAAAATATTTTTGAATCAACTGCGGCTCGATTTCGGCAACTGCCGCTTCCGGATAGCTTCCTTTAGCAGCTTCGTCAATAGCGCTATTATCAATATCGGTAGCGAAGATCTTTACATCCAAAATTTTCCCGACTGCAAGCTGGGCTTCGGCTATTGCAATGGCAATGCTGTAGGCTTCCTGCCCGGTGCTGCAGGCGGTCACCCATACTTTCAAGACAGCGCCTTCTTCTTTTTCTTTAATCAAACGGCGCAATATGTCGTTCTGTAAAATTGCAAAAGCTGCTTTGTCGCGGAAAAAACGCGTAACTCCGATCAGGAACTCATTGCCCAAAAATCCGCATTCCTTACTATCGGTGCGAAGGAACTCCAGATATTCGTTGAAATTTTTTTTACCAATGCTGCTCATGCGGTGCATTATCCGGCGAAGCAGTGTCGGTGATTTGTAATTATGAAAATCATGTCCGTAATGGTTCAGGACAATGTCCAGCACTTCCGGGAGGTTTTGTTCGGTCGGGCATCCGTTTTTGGCATGCTGTACCGGCTCCTCTTTGATGTAGGTAAAAATTTCTTCAGGCATCAGCTCAGGTATCAAAATAAAGTCGGCGTGGCCAGCTTCGATCGCGCTGTTGGGCATGCCGTCAAACTTGGCGCTTAACGGATCCTGAACAAGCACCAGGCCTCCGGCCTCTTTAATTGCTTTGGCACCCCGTGTGCCATCAGTGCCGGTGCCCGAAAGTATAACTGCAATCCCTTTAGCGCCCTGGTCTTCCGCCAATGATTTTAAGAACAGGTCAATAGCTGTGTTTGGTGCTTTCTCGAAATGTTTTTCGCCAAGCATTAGCCGCCCATCAGCTATCATTAGAACTTTATTGTTCGGAATCACATATATAAATCCTTTTTTTACTTCGGTATTATGCCCAGCCTCTACTACTTGCATTTCGGTATGCCTTGCAACTAATTCAACCAAGAGGCTTTTGTAATTCGGTGAAAGATGTTGAATAATAACAAAGGATATGCTGCCACTATAAGGCATGTTGTCAAAAAATTCATGGATGGCTTCAAGGCCGCCGGCTGATGCACCAATTGCTATTATATAATGGGGGGATTGGTTGTCAGGATTTTGGATTTTTTGCATAAGGTTAGTCCGCAAGGAAGTTGATTTTGATGCAATTTAATATTCGGAAAACATTCTTAAAAGATATTACGCAGAATGTGTGAATGATGTAATTTATTTTTTGTTTGGTGTAACTTTTTGAAAATAGAAAGTAATAAACATCGAATCGATACCTGCTTCTAACCGCAATTAAAAGTAATTTCAGGATTATAGAAATCTTATAGTTTCGCATATCCTTCTTTGTAAATACAGTGTTAAGTATCTATACTACTGGCTGCAAAACCATCCAATTATTTTGACTAACATAAAGCAGTCTTCGTTAGTTTTATTGCTTTATTTTGAATGATGTTAACTTTATTTAATGCCTGAAATTCCGGAAAACACCAAAAAAAAGCAGCCTGATATTTCTAAAATGCCCCTGGCATTTGCAACTGATGAAAAACTTTATCATCAGGCTTTTGATCATTCATTACAGGCAAATATCATCTTCACAGTCAGCACTGGAGAAATAGTATTAGCCAACGAAGCAGCCTGCAAACTCCTGAATTATTCTAAAAAGGAATTATTAGCAAAAAGTGAATCTGCCATTTTTGATATAGAAGAAAGCAGCTTTCAAAAGATGCTGAAGGAAAAAAATGAAGGAAAATCTTCAGCGTTGATAACCGGTATACAAAAAAGTGGCAACCGATTTCCCTGTGAACTTACGTGGGCGGTTTTTATAGATGAAGATGGTATTAAAAAAGCAATTACCACACTTGCAGATATGAGTGAAAGCATCCTTAAGCAAAAAAAAATAGATACCAGGAAAGAAAAGATGGTTGCTGATAACATTGTTCTTGCCAAATCAAGACAAAGAAAAATTGACGCTAAAAAAGAAAAAATAGTGGCCAGTAACATTATACGGGCGCAGGCAAAATCGGACGACAGGCTGGCAAAAAATAATGAATGGATAAAATATATAGCCAAGACATCGTACGACGTAATGTGGGACTGGAATATACAAAGCGGCGAAATTTATGTGGGTGATAGCATTGAAGAAGTGTTTGGCTACAATGTGCAAAATAATACGGTGACTTTCACGGATTTTAGTCAATGCCTGCTCCCGGAGGAAAAAGAAGTTGTTGAAAGGCAATTATTAAAAACGCTTGCCTCGGATAGCAAAAGCTGGGATGACTCCTATAGGTTCAAACACCAGGACGGCTCTGTGGCTTATACGAACAGCCGTGCAAGTATTGTGCGGGATGAGGAAGGAAAAGCCGTACGCCTGATTGGTGCCATTCGGGATATAAGCAGGCTACAGGAACTTGAGAAGAGACTGGAGAAGCAAATTGCAATACAAGAAGAAGATAGTGAGAAATTTCTGCTAGCCGCTAAACTTTCTTTTGATGTAATATGGGACTGGAACTTAACTAACAATGAAATGTTTATCGGGGAAGGATTTGAAGAATTGTTCGGCTATCCTATAAAAAATAATAAAGGCACTTCTGGAGATTTGATCAATCACTTTCACCCCGATGACAAGGCGGCGTTTCAAAAAGAATTAAAAGATGCCCTTACATCCTCCACTGCCCACTGGGAGCAGGCTTTTCGGTTTATAAGAGCCGATGGTTCTATAGCTAAAGTATTTAATAGGGCCAGCATTATCAGGCACGCCGATGGAAAAGCCTACCGTATGATAGGTGCCATGCAGGACATCAGCCGGCAAAAAGAGTTGGAAGAACAGCTGGAGCAGGAGCTTAAATTAAAAGAACGGGAGATTGCAGCAGCAGCAGGGAAAGCGACAGAAACGGCGAGACTGGACATTGGAAAAGAACTGCATGATAATGTAAACCAATTGCTGGGAGCATCCAGGCAATATCTTGATCTGGCAAAAGGAGGTGGGACAGACAGGGAAATGTATTTAAACCGTGCTTCCAAAAATACACTTATCGCTATTGAAGAAATCAGGAAATTAACCAAAGGACTGACAACAACCACAATTAAAACCTTTGGACTTTGCATGGCTATTGAGAATATTTTGGGGGAAACTGCGGAACTAAGTGCAGTAAAAATTTCCTGTACGTTCGAGCATTTTAAAGAAGATAGTGTGAATGATAAATTCAAGCTGAATGTTTTCAGGATCGTGCAGGAGCAACTGAATAATATTTTAAAACATGCCAAAGCAACGGAAGCTTCCATCAGCCTATCACAAAACAAAAAGTTCGTCCTTCTTTCCATCTCGGATAATGGGGTTGGTTTCGATACGCACAAAGCACAAAAAGGGATCGGTATTATCAATATAAAAAGCCGGGCGGCGTCTTATGATGGAATGGCTGATTTTGTTTCGGAGCCGGGTAATGGTTGCGTTTTAAATGTAACTTTCCCTGTAGGATATGCCCTCCTGAACAAACGGTCAGGACCCAGGTTGACTGATGACAAGAAAAGCAAGTCGGTTGAAAAAATAAAAAATGTTATCGCGGACTTGATTTATTATTCTGATGCAGAGTTAAAAACAAATATCTCAGATTATATTTCTAAGAAACTTCACTACGATTATACCTATCTCGCTAATGTTTTTTCAACAGCAGAAGGAATCTCAATTGAGAAATTTATCATTTTACAAAAAATTGAACGGGTAAAAAGCCTGCTTGTCTATGATGAATTGAATCTTACGCAAATTGCCTTAAAACTTCATTACAGCAGTGTGGCACATTTATCCAACCAATTTAAAAAAGTTACAGGTGTTACGCCATCTTCCTTCAGACAACTAAAATACAATAAGCGAAACGACCCGAAAAATGTGTGAATGATGTAAATCATATTTTGTTTTGTGTAACGCTTTACAAGTAGCTCTACGCTAATATTAGGTTCTAATTTTCTTGTATGGGTCCAAGCATTTTGTTTGTAGATGATGATAAGGATGACGAAGAAATTGTACGTGAGGGTTTAGAACTGCTTCAATTTTTACAGTTTGGGTTTTGCCCTGATGGAAAGGCTGCGTTGAAGCATCTTTCTACTCTTTCAAATAACGAACTGCCTGACCTGGTAGTTTCCGATTTTCAATTACCCAATTTCGAAGGGTTAGATCTGGCAAGGGCTTTAAAAGCCGATAGCCGTTACAGAGGAATACAAGTGGTCATCTTTTCAGGTTCATTACCACCTGCCATCAGGCTTAAACTTCACGAGGCTGGTGTGACAGAAATGTTTGAAAAGCCTACCGGCAAAGAAGAACTTAAGTATATACTTACCAGGCTACTTAAACTGGCAACCGAGCATCATATAAAATTGGAAGACCTGAAGGAAAAATTAATCTTATAAATGTCGATCTAATCAACGCTTCAAGAATGCCCGGCTTTTAGCTTAATCAAGCATATAAAGACAATTGACAGGCAGCGCACCTCAACGTATTTTAATGCAGCTACTATTATTTTAAAGGAAAAGGAACGGTCAAAATTGAAATAGCATAGATCAACCTTATAAAACCTAAGCCATAGCATGCGACCTTAAAAAGTTTTAGACCAGCAGCTGTCTTTTTTACACTGGTAGATTTGCAGCAGGATACACTTTTGCTTACCCGTTTCGATCTTTATTCATACAGACCTTTTGGAGCCTCATTTTATAGGATAGACCTAAGTGGCATGATATAGTAACTTCATTGCATGAGTGTAAAATGCTTTGCTTTATCTTTCTTCAGCTTTCTTTTCACCCGCAATAAGATTTAACTTACAGCTTGTCAACTCTAGTTCGGGGAGGCACATATAATGAGATCAACAAACGGTTCTTTAGTGGAAATGTTTTGTTACCAGGTTTACCAGCTGGTCATCTGATATTTTGTTGGTGGTGCTCTCGGTACAAATGGCATTTTTATACTGCGGACTTTCAGCAAGATACTTCATAAACTGCTCTTGTATCTGTCCGGTCCCGGTAATATGTATCTCGTCTATATTGGGCATCTTGGCGGTAATATCCTTAAAGTATTTTTGTGTTAAGGCTATTTCCTGGTTATTGGATGCATTCTCATTGGAATTTTTAGCCGCACCCGGGTTTTTAACTGTTCCAATAATTTGAAAATCCCCATTATCTATATGTTCTCTTCCAACAATGGTGGCTTGATGGGTGTCCATCCAAACAGCATACTGTTTGTTGTGTTTCTGGCTCATTATTTACGTTTCAGCTAAAGATACCTCTTTAAAAGGAAGCCTGGGATTATATTACAATTAGCCTGCTATCCATTACCTGGTATAGCCATCTAAAACCGTTTCTTTATTTGACGCTGTAGTTAACAATATGCAGGAATGCATTTTGTGTGCAATTTTCGTAAGTAATTAGTTTATTGCTTACTATAATATGAAACAAAGCGTAGCCTTTGGAAATGCGCTTTGTTTCATATTATTTGCTGATAATTAATGACGACCATCTTTTTTATCCATCACGTTACCGATGATAGCACCAGCACCAGCACCGGCAGCGCCTCCAATAACTGCACCTACAACACGGTGATTTTTGTCTACTATAGCTCCCGTGCCGGCACCTACCACTCCTCCAATTACCGCACCTTTAGCTGTTTTACTCCAGCCTTTTTTGGCTTTTGCCGCATTAGCCGATTCTGAAGATTGGACATCGGAACTGTTGATAGTAGCATCGGTGGCTGGCGTGTTTTGGGTAGTGGTTTTCTTTGCGGTTGCAGGAGAAGGCATAGCTTCCTGCTGTTTTATAATTGAGGGTTTCTGTTCAGTGACTACACTGGCATTGGTTGCGGTTGGGGTATCTTTAGGATTGCTGTTGCAGGCTGCTATTAAAACAGTAGCGCTTAATACGAAAACATTAACTTTCATAGGTATAATTTAGGTAAATGTAGACTCTGCACGCTACAAATGCAAGCCCATACTGATTTGAACAATATATAAATAATTGTAGTTTATAAGGTTAATAGCTCTTTACATCCGGGTGATTGCAATGAATAAAACAAGGATTTGAGGCCTGATTGCATATTGATCGCAAATAAAAAAGGGTTATAAGTTTCACAACTTATAACCCTTTTTTATTTAAAGCTCCCCCTTCAGGACTTGAACCTGAGACCCTCTGATTAACAGTCAGATGCTCTAACCAACTGAGCTAAGGAGGAATATATGTTAAGCTTAATTACCGATCTATATTAAAGCCGGCCCCTAATTAAAAGTCAGCGGCTAAACCGTTTTCGGGAGGGCAAAAATAGGTCTTTTTCAATTTCTACCAAATGCAAAATGATTTGATTGGGTTTTTTCTGAAAAATTTTTACAGCCAATCGAAAAAACTGCTTTGCTCTAACTCTATAAAAACTCCGTCTTCTCTAACATCCACCGGCCAATGCTTTAAATAATAGCCTTCGCCCGAAACGTTTCGACCGTTTTTTATACAGAACTTGTAGCGGTGCACCGGGCATACTACATTTCCTACCATATCAATATAACCATTTGCCAGTATACCGCTTGCATGTGGACATTTAGAGGCAAAAGCATACAGTACCTCTTTATATTTGCCAATACATATTTTTTTGCCCTTTACGGTTACTTCCGCCATATTATTAGCTGCAAAAGAAAGCTCAGCAATAGATTCTGCCACCTTTACCCACCGATGTGCTGAGGCCATTTTAAAAATTTAATAAAAGAAATCGGTTTTATAGGGATACCGGATGCGATAAAGTTCCCTCACCTTATCTAGAATGGTCTTCCGTAATACATCAATATTGGTTCGCTCAACGGCAGATATAAAAATGGCATTGTTGTTTGTTTCTCTTGACCAACGTTCTTTTAAATCCCTTAATATTTCATCTTTGGTGCCTTGCTCCAGCCATTCGTCAAATGTTTGCTTTTCATACAAATCCATTTTATTGAATATGGTAATAATGGGTTTATCAAAGGAGTCAAGCTCCTGTAAAATTTTATTAACCACACCTATCTGCTCTTCATAACCCGGATGTGATATATCAACCACGTGCAATAAAATATCGGCTTCCTTCACTTCGTCCAGCGTGCTTTTAAAACTTTCAATTAAATGGTGCGGCAGCTTTCTTATAAAACCCACGGTATCGCTTAGTAAAAAAGGCGTGCTTTCGTACACAATTTTTCGTGTGGTGGTATCCAGCGTAGCAAAAAGTTTATTTTCCGCCAGCACATCGCTTTTGCTCAGCAAATTCATGAGGGTAGATTTACCCACATTGGTATATCCCACAAGCGATACGCGTATAAACTCGCCCCGTTCTTTGCGTTGCGTAAAAGCCTGTTTATCTATTTCTGCCAGCTTTTTTCGGAGTAATGAAATCTTATCCCGCACAATACGTCGGTCGGTTTCTATTTCCGTTTCACCCGGTCCGCGGGTACCAATACCGCCTCCCAGCCGCTCCAGGTGCTTCCACATCCCTCTCAGCCGCGGCAGTATATATTGATATTGGGCAAGTTCTACCTGCGCTTTAGCCTGTGCGGTTTTTGCCCGGCGGGCAAATATGTCTAATATTAAATCAGAACGGTCAATGGTTTTAGCATTAGTTTCTTTTTCAATATTTGATATCTGCGCACCGGTTAGTTCATCATCAAATATGAGCAGGTCAATATTTTTTTCCTGTACATATTTTTTTATTTCCTCCAGCTTTCCTTTGCCTACAAATGTTTTGCTGTCGGGGTGCGGCAATTTTTGTACAAACCTTTTCACAGCAACGGCACCGGCGGTTTCTGCCAAAAACGATAATTCATCCAGGTATTCCTGTGCCTCCTGCTCTTTTTGTTCTTTTTGAATAACGCCTACCAGCACAGCTTTTTCCTCTTCCAGTATTTTATTTATATTGTCCAGCATAATAGTATGTAGTTATAAAATTAAAAGCGAACTGCTAGAGTTCGCTCCTAAAAAAATGATGCCTGAAATTTTTTATAATCCGCTCAGGGTGATACCTATCGTTAATGGTTTAACGGAAGGCGCTACGGCATCTTTAAATAAAGAAGTTAGTGAGTAATCGGCAAAAGCGCTGATATGGCCCAGACCAATACGGGCAGTGGCGGTAAATCGGTTTTGGTTAAAAAAGCGTTTGCTGTTTTCTTTTTCAATATACGTATTTAAAGTGCCGCCAGTGCTGTTTTGCAGGGTTTTGCCCTTGGTATGGGCATTTAATAATGTACCTACTTTAAGGCCCAAAGCTGCTTTAAAACTTTTATTATTATCGGCAGGATTCAAAGTAAAGCGTAACTCAAGCGGCGCCTCCAGGTAGGCAGTAGCGAGCTTGTATTTTTTGAAGTGGTTCGAATCGGCCACATTAGTAAATGCAAGGGTGGAAGACACGTCCTTGATGCCAATATTGGTTTTATCAAAATAGATATTATTGGTGGAAATGCCAGGTCCTAAAGCTACACTCCATTGGGGGCTTGTTTTAAAAGGAAAATCAAACAGAAAGTAAGCATTAAACGTGCGGGGAAAACCTTTTGTTTTCATAGCGTCTGTTTTCCCAAGCCACGCAGTATATCCCAGTTGTAAAAGAAAATGGTCATTAGAACGGGGTAAAGCTGTTTTAGGAGCGATGCGTTTAACGTTTATGGTGGTGTCGGTTTTTGTTGAATCGGCTTGTGCAAAAACATGGAAACTTCCTATCAAAACCAAAATGCTTAAAACAATTCTTCTCATAACTTAGATAATTGAACAAATGTATTGGTGTTACCGTTAAGGAAAGGTTAACTCAGCCTCTACTTTTATATACCTCACTTACTTTCTTGCAACTCATATACCAGCCTTTAATAACGGGTAAAATAAAGGCCCACAAAATCAGCAGTTTCAATAACCTCTTATAAAAGTCAGACAAGCTATGCTTGCTTTTGCGTTTTCGGTGTTATTAAGGGAAATCAATTAGCCTTTTAAAATGGTACTCATTATGCTATGACTTGGGTGAACTTTTTACGACTTTTACCGAAACTAAATCCTGCTTGTGAAAGTCCGTAAGTCTATTGGATATACCTACACATTATTGTTGATTGGCGCTGTAGTCTTTTTTACTTCCATTTACAAATATGCCAACAGATCTGACAAAGCTTTTAAATGGGTAGCCCACACGCATGAAGCAATTGAAAAAATTAATGCTGTAAATACGTCTGCCATCAATATGCAATACTGCGTAAACCGATATGGAACGTTTGGCAATAAGGAATATTTATCCAACAGCAATGCTGAAAAATTGAAGCTGCAATTATTGCTTGCCCAACTGAAAAACCTTACAAGCGATAACCCGGTACAGAAAAAGAATGTAAGACGGCTTGAAGACCTGGTGCAGCAACTGATTGCTATCCAAGACCCGATTATAACAGCATATGCTTCGCCTCAACACACGCCATCATTACTTATCGAGTTACAGGAAACATCCATTTTAGATGCGGTAAGTAATCAGATTGCTCTTATGAAGCAGGAAGAGGAGCATCTGCTGGTGGTAAGAATGGCTGTAAGGGAGAGCGACGTACATGCCAAATTGCTCTTTTCTGTTTTGACAGGGCTTGGAACATTTTTTCTTTTTTTTATTGCGCTATTTAGAATTAACAAAGAAAACCGGTTGAGGAAAAGTGCCGAGCAGGCGGCCAGCGCTAATGAAGCTAAATACAAAGGACTGATCGAAAATTCGGCAGTTATAATTTATACCATCAATGCAAGAGGCCAGTTTACCTATGTAAGTAGTAAAGTGGAAGCGTTAACGGGCTTTCATCCGTCTGAGCTTTTAAACAAGCATTTTACTTGCTTGATCGATAAAGAATATAAAAAAGAAGTGGGCCGTTTCTATTTAAAACAATTGAAACAAGATAAGCCTGAAACGCTGCTGCATCTCCGGATACGTGCAAAAAACGGCGAAGAAAAATGGATAGTGCAAAGTATGTCGCTAATGAAAGAAAACGGCAAGGTTACCGGCTTTCAAAGCATTGTAAAAGATATGACAGAAAAGAAGCAGGCAGAAGATAAATTGAAAGAAGCGGAGCAAAAGATAAGAGCGGAACAAAAGGAATACCAGCTTCGCTTACAGGCCATACTGGACTATATTCCAATGATTGTATATATAAAAGATTTAGAGGGACGGTTTATTATGGTGAACCGGAACTTTAAAGAAACGCTTGATGTAACGGATGATATGGTTTTAGGGAAAACGATAGACGCGCTGCAAAGCAATACAGAATCGCCGGCTAATTATATACTGGCCGACCAGCAGGTGATTGAAACCCTGCAGCCGCAGGATATAGAAGATATTGTAACCACCCGGCAGGGAAAGCGGCATGTGCTTTTTACAAAATTTCCATTACTGGATAATAACAACAAACTTTTTGCAATAAGCGGCGTAGGAAAAGATGTGACAGAGATGGTTCAAAACCGCCAGCAACTGATTGATGCACGACTGAGAGCAGAAAAGGCGGAAAAACTTCAGGAAGAATTTTTGGCTAATATGAGCCACGAGATCCGGACACCAATGAATGGCATTGTAGGTATGACCAATATGATATTGGAAACGAACCTTACCGAAAGTCAAAAAGAATATGTTCATTTAATCAAACACTCATCTGACACATTGTTAGTATTGATTAACGACATACTGGACCTTTCTAAAATAAAGGCAGGCCGTATGAGTGTGGAGCATATTGAGTTTCAGGTTCAGGAGGTGATAGACAAGGTGCTGTCGCCTATAAAATTAAACACCCATCAAAAAGGTATTAAAATCAGCACGCATATTGACGCGGGTGTGCCCATATGGATAAAAGGCGACCAGCATAAACTGGAACAAATTTTAAACAACCTGCTTAGCAATGCAGTAAAGTTTACAGAAGCGGGGGAAATTTCAATAACCGCTACTACGCTCGAGCAAAACAACGATTTTACCACCTTGCAGTTTATCGTTTCCGATACCGGCATTGGTATAGCGCCTGATCGTTTGCAGGATGTTTTTGAAAGTTTTGTACAGGCCGGAGATGATATGGTACGGCGGTTTGGTGGTACGGGCCTGGGGTTGGCTATCACAAAACGATTAATAGAGTTGCAGCATGGAAAGATACAGGTATGCAGCACCGTAGGAAAAGGCAGTTGTTTTACATTTGAAATACCTTATTTACCACCGGAAAAAGAAAAGCATTCTTTATGGGTTATAACGGAGGGATCGCCTGTAAACGACTGTACGCTTTATGGTAAAAAAATATTGCTGGTAGAAGATAATCACATCAACCAAAAAGTAATACTGCACATTTTAAATAAAGCAGAAATGCATATAGATGTTGCCAACAACGGGAGAGAAGCGGTTGCTATGCTGGAGCAGGGGCATCAATATCATTTGATAATTATGGATCTGCAAATGCCAAAAATGGATGGCTTCCAGGCCACTACTTACATCCGTAAAAAGTTAAAAAACAATACGCCCATCATCGCTATGACAGCCAGTGCGCTGCGAAATGAAAAAATCAAATGCTTTGATCTGGGCATGAACGAATACCTCACAAAACCTTTTGTACCTGCCGATCTTTTAAAACAATTAAACCGTTTTTTACAACACGAAACGTTAGATGTTCACTATACCAATAATATAAAAGGTATAGTGGCAAACGAAAGCTTATACTGTTTAAGTTATTTGCAGGAAATGGAAGATGATGAATATACAGCAGAAGTATTGCAGCTTTTTTTAACCTCCACACCGGCTTTGCTACAAGCAATGCAGGAGCATATGGTTTATGAAAATTGGGAAGAAGTTTACAAGAATGCACACAAGCTAAAAAGTAGTTTAGGCATTTTTCAAATGGCGAAGCTTTTAGATGATGTAAATGAAATTGAACTGTCAGCAAAAGATGGCAGAAGATTAGAAAGAGTGCCGGCGCTGATAAAAAAAGTTTCGCAGCAGTACAATTTAATAAAACCAATGATAGAAGCTGACCTGGATAAAGTAAAGCAGCTAAGTGTATAAACCACCAATAAAATTAATCCAATATTATGAAGATACTAGTAGCCGAAGATGAGCCGATTATGCTTAAAATTATTGAGCTAAGATTGAAAAAAGATGGCCATACTGTTATTACAACCGACAACGGAAGAGACGCATTAGAGCATATAAAAACACACCAGCCCGATCTGATTATTACTGATATTATGATGCCGTATTCTTCGGGGCTTGAAATAGTAGGCACCGTAAAATTGCAGCAAAAAAGCACTCCCATTATTGTGTTGTCTGCTATGGGGCAGGAAAACGTAGTATTGGAAGCTTTTAACCTGGGTGCTGACGATTATATTACCAAACCGTTCAGCCCGAACGAACTTTCGTTGCGGGTAAAACGATTTACCTATATGGCCTAAACAAATCAAAATAATGA
This sequence comes from Chitinophagaceae bacterium, assembly GCA_025924755.1. GTDB lineage: Bacteria > Bacteroidota > Bacteroidia > Chitinophagales > Chitinophagaceae > Flavisolibacter. Next base: position 21,425 of record JAICHT010000010.1, read on the forward strand.
GGCTTTATATTGCAGGTATATGGTGGCATAATACGAGTGCTGTTCCGGATATCTTTATTCCAAAGTCGTTTCTTTTTGAGAGCACTTTTTTATTTGCGGTTGCTATTTTTTCGCTGCTGTCATTTATCATTTTTTATTTGATGCGGTATATAAGCTATACGGCCAAGCGCAAACATTTATCCTCCATATACAGCAGCTTTATCAGCGAAATTATTTTGTGCGAAACGGAAGAAGAACTGATGCAGGTAATGCAGCAATCGTACATCCAGACTATTATATATAAATGGTTGTCCAGGCCGATAGGCAAACGGTTGCTACTTAAAAATTTAATTAAAATACATAGAAATATGTCGGGTAGCGCAGCCGGAAATATTCGCTGGCTTTATATGCACCTTGCTTTGGATCAGGATTCTGTAAAAAGACTTTCTTCACCAAAATGGCATATTAAAGCAAAAGCCATACAGGAATTGGCCGAGATGAAACAGGAAAAATATATCAGTAAAATATACCGCGAAACCAATAACAAAAATGTGTACATACGTACGGAAGCGCAGGTAGCCGTAGTAAAATTAACCGGCTTTGAAGGCCTGCGTTTTTTAAATGTGGTAAGCCAGCCCATTACGCAATGGCAACAACTTTCGTTGCTACAGCTATTGTCATTAAAAAATAAATTTCAGTGGGATAAACTTCCGGGATGGTTAAAATCTAAAAACGAAACCGTAGTAGAATTTGCATTACGGCTGGTAGAAAAATACCAGCGGTACGAGTTTCATAATGAAGTAGTATATTGCCTGGAGCATCCTTCTGCTTTAATAAGAAAACAATCCATATACACGCTTAAAGAAATTTCGCAGCCGCATACGGCCCACCTGTTAGAACATTATTTTTTGATGAGTGAAAAAGAAGAGCAGCTATGCATTTTAGAAGTGATGCAGGCAATTGGCACAAAAGAGCAGTTGCCTTTTTTAAACTCCTTATTAGCTATGGAAGATGCCAGTATACAATACCGCACCCATAAAGTGATCAGGCAAATTTCGGTGCCGGATTTAGGCTATGACACTGATAAAATAAGCGGGGAGGCTGCATGAATATTTTGCATTCCATTGAGTCATTATTTGTATATGGCATTTTCATCTATTCTGCAGTGCTCATTTGTTTTTACATTTTTATTGCAGTGTATTCTGTTGGCGAAACAAGGCAGTATATGTTGCGGAGCAGCTTTACCGATTATACATTGCTGGCCTCGTCGGAGCATGCCCCGTCGTTAAGCATTATTGCCCCGGCCTATAACGAAGCTGCTACTATTATTGATAATGTCCGTTCGTTGTTAAGCATTTATTATAACAACTTTGAAGTGATTATTGTAAACGACGGCAGCAAAGATGCTTCGTTGCAAAAGCTTATTGATGAATACGATCTTGTAAAAGAACCGCACTATTTTGAACAGCCTATTAAAACAAAAGCAGTAAGAGGTATTTACAAAAGTAAAAATCCGGTTTATAAAAAGCTGATTGTAGTAGATAAAGAAAACGGCGGAAAAGCGGATGCATTAAATGTAGGAACCAACATTGCCACCAATCAATATATTGTGTGTATAGATGTAGATTGTATTTTAGAGCAAGATGCCATGTTGAAATTGGCGAAGCCTTTTTTAGATACGGATAATGTACGCGTAATTGCTACAGGCGGAGTGGTGCGTATTGCAAACTCCTGCGAAGTAAGAGACGGAAAAATAGCAAAAGTACACCTGCCAAAGCAATTTCTGCCGCGTATGCAAACGCTGGAATACATCCGTGCTTTTTTATTGGGCCGCATGGCTTGGAGCCGGTTAAACGGACTGCTGCTCATATCAGGAGCGTTTGGAGCTTTTGATAGAGACATTGTTATTAAAGCAGGCGGGTACGACCATACAACGGTAGGGGAAGATATGGAACTGGTAGTGCGTATGCGCCGGTATATGGAAGAAAATAAAATACCGTACAAAGTAGCCTATATACCCGACCCACTCTGCTGGACGGAAGCTCCGGCTTCTTTTAAAATATTAGGCCGTCAGCGCAACCGGTGGACAAGAGGCACCATCGAAACATTAAAGATGCATAGGGTTATGTTCTTTAATAAAAAGTACGGAGTACTGGGATTATTAAGTTATCCTTATTGGTTCTTTTTTGAATTGCTGGCGCCGGTTATTGAATTTTTAGGATTCATTTTCTTTATACTAATGGCATTGTTTGGCTTAATCAACTGGTCGTTCTTTTTAGCCTTATTTGCATTTGTATACACCTTTGCCGTTTTGTATTCCGTATATGCCATTCTTATAGAAGTAATGACGTACAATCAATATAAAAAACGAAGGGAAATATTTATGCTTTTACTTACCGCTATCGTAGAGCCGTTTGTATTTCATCCTTTTGTAGTATGGTCGGCCATCAGGGGTAATATTGACTTGTTGCGGAAAAAGAATGCGTGGGGCGAAATGAGCCGCCAGGGCTTTGCCACAAAGCCTGCAGCTTAAAAAAGATGGCTGATACCTGCAGCGCCAAAAAACTGGTTGCCGTAAATGTCCTGCCCATATTCATTCCTCCAATATCCTAGCGATAGCAGCATTTGTGTTCGTTTGCTTAACGACAGTTTACTGCCTGCATTGATGCTTCTTGATGACAAATTGTTTTTAGCAGTTAACTGTACATTTCTTGCTTCATCAGGTGATATGCCACTACCTAATTGCAGCCATCCGTAATCTTTTTCATTATTAAAATAATTTCTTATGGTAAAAAAATAAGCCTGGTTAGCAACCGGCGCATCCAGCGAAATAAACGACCTGAAATTCAACAGCCAGCTGCCCGCGTATTTACTAACGCCGGCTGTACCCATCCAGATGTTTTTATCAAAATACAATTGCCGGAAGCCACCTTCCACTTCCCATGCTTTTGGCAAGCTCACAAATAAAGAAGCGCCGCTACGCCACTTAGGAAATACCGGCATTTGGCCCGAGTAACCAATGCCTGCATATGCATATACTTTTTTTGATAATAGAGGGTACGCCTC